>CAIOTP010000185.1 GCA_903861235.1 uncultured bacterium
CGACGCGGTCAAGCCCAGCGGGGACGTTGCACTGACCCTCGACGTTGCGGCCCCAGCAGACCACGGTGCCGTCTGCGCGGAGCGCGCCGCTGAACTGGTAGCCCGCAGACACCGCCGAGACGTTGGTCGCCTCCGGCGGGATGTCGCACTGTCCGTTGAAGTTGTCGCCCCAGCAGAAGACCTGGCCGTTGAGGTTCACGGCGACCGAATGCCAGTCGCCCGCAGCGACGGCGCGGATCGGCCCCATGCCCGCCGGCACGTTGCCCTGACCCCAATAGTTCCAGCCCCACGACGTCACGCTCGAGTCCGCGCGCAGCGCGACCGTGTGGTCGAGGCCGCAGTCCATCCGCACGATGTTGTTGATCCCCGCCGGGACGTTCGTCTGCCCGAAGTTGTTGCGGCCCCATCCCGTCGCGGTCGGGATTGCGGGCGGCCTTCTGCAGCATCTTCTGCAGGTCGCCCAGCTTGCGGTGGATGGCCTGAAGCTTCCGCATGAGCGGCTGGATGCGCCCCGTGCGGAGGCAGCACTCCTCCAGCAGCGTGGCCACGCGGCGGCGACGGAGCCGCAGCTCGGTCTTGATCTCGGCCTTGCGCTCGTCGGACACCGAAGGGTTGTCCAGCTGGGCCCACTGCTTGTCGTTGATCTCCACCAGCCGGGCGACGGTCTCCACGTTCACCGGGATGCGCGCCGCGATCTTGTCCTTGGCGTTCACCTCGGCCGTGCTGATGCGCATGGTGCGGTCGAAGGGCAGCTGACCGGCGTGCACCAGCCGCAGCGTCTCCACGGCCTGGCGCGCCACGTAGTCGCTCTCCAGCGTCATGCGGCGGAAGATCATGCGCGTGGTCTCGATCTTCTTGGCCAGACGGATCTCCTGCTCGCGGGTGAGCAGGGGGATGGTGCCCATCTGGGTCAGGTACATCCGGATGGGGTCGTCGATGCGCTTGGAGCCCTGCTCCGCGAGCGCCTGCTCGACCACCGCCTGGGCCTCCGCATCGTCCAGGATGTCGTCGTCCAGATCGTCCTCTTCCGGACCTTCCTCGTCGCCCTTCTTGGCCTTGGGCTTGACCGGCTTCACGGGCTTGGGCGCCGGTGCGGGCGCGATGGCGGCGGTGGAGGCGTGCGAGGCACGCTCCTTCTCACGCTGCTTGCTCTTGGGCAGGTCGCGCTGGAACTTCAGGTTGGTCTGCAGCGGCGCGTAGAACTTGATCCAGCCGTTGCGTCGCACTTCGCCCTCGTCGACCATCTCCACCCCGAGCTCCTCCAGGAGCATGAACAGCTCGTCGATCCGCTCGGGATCGACGAACTCGTCGGGCAGGCAGGTGTTGAGCTCCTCGTAGCAGATCCACTTGCGGCGGCTGCCGACTTCCACGAGTCGCTTCAGGACCTTGTCGAGATCAGTGGTGACCAGGCTCACGTGCGGTTCTCCAATTCAGTGGTTATCCGCAGAGGGAAGCCCTGCGGTTGCATTGCGTGCATCGCTTCGAACGGCTCGAGCGATGGCCCCCGGACGGTGACCCTCCCGGCGTCGGCGCTCGACCAGGGCCACCAGGGTGGTCTGGTCCAGGGCCTTCCCGCGGGGGGGAGGCTGCTCCGCCCCATGGCGGAGCTGACGGTCAAGATCGGTCGCGGCCGACTGCAGCGACTGCATGGCATCGGCCGAGACCAGCCTGCGGCTTCCGGTTTCCCAGAGCTCGCCGGCCAAAAGTTTGATCGTAGGCAGGTCGGTGTCGGCCACGACGTCCTGCACATGGAAGGACTTCCCGGACTCCAGTCGGGCCGCCAGCAGGGTCCAGAGGGTCCGGTGGTCCGGATGGTCGAAGTGGGACTCCCCGAAGGCTTCGGCCAGCGGAAGGGGGCCCGTGTCCTCCAGGCTCACCCGCGCGCCCTGGCGGTCCTCCAGGGCCAGCACCATCGCCAGGAAGTTGCGTTCCGCCATGTGTCGCGCACGGTGGCGCGGGCCGGCAGGTTCGGCAGGTGCGGCAGTTTCCTGGGAAACCGGAGCGGTGCCGACCGCCGCCGCGACAGGCCGCGGACCCGGCACCGAAGCCAGCAGCGTGTCCACCGGCACCTGCACCATCTCCGAGAGCGCATTGAGCACGAAACGGCGGCGAAGCGGATCGATCGATCGGAAGCCCAGCTCGCCCAGCTTCTGCAGCAGGGCCTGCAGCCGCTGCTGACGCCCGGACATGCTGGCCGCGTCTCGCAGGTCGGCGCGGAATCGCCGGACCATCCATGCCAGCGCGTCCTCGCCGGACTCGATGGCCGCGTCGAACGCCGCGCGTCCACCTTCGCGCACCAGCAGTTCGTCCGCGTCGAGGCCGTCGGGCAGCTTGGCGATCCGGACGTCGATGGGCACCGCCAGGAAGGTCTCCACGGCGCGGTCCGCCGCCTTCTCGCCGGCGGCATCCGGATCGAAGACCAGCGTGATCCGTTCGGCCATGCGCTGCAGGGTCCGGGCATGATCCTTGGTGAGCGAGGTCCCCAGCGTGGCCACCACGTTGGTGATGCCGTGGGCATGCAGGGCCAGCGCGTCGATGTAGCCCTCGACCACGATCGCGTGCTTGCTCTCGATGATGGCCCGCCGGGCCTGGTGCAGGGCGTAGAGCGTGCGGCTCTTGGAAAACAGCGGGGATTCAGGGGAATTCAGGTACTTCGGTTCGTCGCCCTCCTTCAGGGCGCGGGCGCCGAAGGCGATGGTGTGCCCCAGTTCGTCGTGAATGGGGAACATGAGCCGGCCGCGGAATCCGTCGATGGGCCCGCGCTGGCCGGGTCGCACCAGGCCCAGGGCCTCGAAGCTCTCGCGGTGCATCCGGTCGCCGCCGGTCGCCGCGTGGCTGACCAGACGATCCACATGCTTCACCAGGTGATCCCACCCATCCGGGCTGGCGCCGAGCTGGAAGGCCTCGACCGCCTCGGCCGGAAGTTCGCGTCCGGCGATGTGCCGTCGGGCCGGTTCGCCCAGCCTCTCGTCGGCCAGACACTTGCGGTAGAACCGGTTGGCCGCGTCCATGGCCTTGCGGAGCGCCTCGCGGCTGGTGGCGGGATCCCTGGGACCCTGGTCGCGTGATCCCTGCAGCTCCATGCCCACCCGACCGGCCAGATGCTTGAGCGCCTCGATGAAATCCATCTTGTGGAAGTTCATCACGAAGTCGATCGCGTTGCCCGCAGCCCCGCAGGAGAAGCACTTGTAGAACGCATTGCCCTTGTGCGTGACCACCGCCATGCTGGGGGTGCGGTCGTCGTGGAAGGGGCACAGGCCCAGATGCTCGCGACCACGCGGCTTCAAGGCGACATGCTCGCCCACGAGCGCCACCAGATCGGTGGCCTCGAGAACGCGATCGCGATCGCTCAGGTTGCGCGGCGAAGTGGTCATGGGGCAGGCGAACAACCAGACACGGCTCCGTCCATGGCAGCCGTCGCGGAACAACCGAACGACCTGGCGAAGCCGCGACTTCGCCGGGTCATCCACCGCCAGGGCCGCTGGGCCGAGGCGGGGCACCGAAGCCCGAAAGAGAGACCGCCCACCCGCTTGCGGGGTGCGACAACCTCCGGGCACATTGGGACCGAAAATCGGGTCCGCAGATCATCGGCCTGTGAGGTGCTGCTCCTGCATCTGGTTCGTGGGTCAACCTTGACCCTGAGATGGCGGCGGAGCCTGGCTTGGCCGAAGGACGCGGAAATCTACGCCGAACTGAAGGCCAGTCAATCCAGCAAATTCAAAAACGGCCAAGATTGTCGCGTAAAAACCACATCCCACGACAAGTCGTCGCTGATTTCGGCCGTTTTCGGAACTTGAAGCGGGCTCAGCGAGCCTTGGCGGCCGAGTAGACGGCCTTGCGGCGCACGGGCTTGACCACCAGACCCTGCCGGATCGCACGCACGCTGGCCTTCACCCGGACCGGACGACCATCGATCATGGTGGTCACGTTCTGCAGGTTCGGCTTGAAGGTGCGCTTCTTGCAGCTGGTGGTCTTGATGCCCACGCCACCCAGGTACTTGGCCTTGCCGCGACGCTGGATCACGTTTCCGGAAGAAGTACGGGCACCGGTGAAATGGCAGCGACGAGGCATGGGGAAGGCTCCTTCTGGCGAGCCGGGCAGTGTAGCCGAAGTCCCGGGCCCTTCGCAAGCCCTTTCCGGGTCAGGCTGTGAGCCCCACCAGCCGGAGCAGGCCCTTCAGGGCGTCCGCGTCCGCCGGCCCGAAGGCACCGATCTGGTGGCTGTCCAGGTCCAGGACCCCCCAGGCCCTTTCAGGGGCCTCCAGGCAGGGCACCACCAACTCGCTGCGGTCCCGGGGGTCGCAGGCGATGTAGTTGGACCCCAGGTCCACCACATCCCGAACGACCAGGACGCGAGCGGCCAGCAGGGACTGTCCGCAGGCCCCGTGCAGGCCGATGGGGCTGCAGGCCGGGCGAGGCTCGCGGGCCGCCAGGCGGAGGGCCGCGGGGTCCCCGGGATCACGCTCGTAGAAGCCCAGCCAGCTGACGCCCGTGGGGGCCAGATGAGGCCAGCACGCCCGAACGAAGGTCTGCATGCGGGTGGCGCGATCCGCCCCCGTGGGCAGGGCGCCTCGAAGTTCGCGCTCCACGCTCGACCACGGCCGCGCGGCCGCGGCGACGCTCACGCCGACTCCCGGGCCCTGCGCCGCATGGCGGTGAGCGGCTTGCGATCCGCGATGGCCGCCGCGTCGAGCAGGTAGACCGTGTTCACGTTGTCCATCTCGGGCAGGTGATACATGAGGTCGAGCATGATCTCGTCCATGACGGCGCGAAGCGCGCGGGCGCCCGTGCGACGCTGCAGGGCGCGCTCCGCGATCAGGTCCAGCGCGTCCGCCGAGAACTCCAGTTCGGCGCCCTCCAGCCGGAAGAAGTGCTGGAACTGCTTCACCAGCGCATTGCGGGGCTCGGTGAGGATGTTCACCATGGTCGCGCGATCCAGCGGCATGAGCGGGCAGAGGATGGGGAGACGCCCCACCAGCTCGGGGATCATGCCGTACTCGAGCACGTCCTCGGGGGTGATCTGCTCCAGCAGGCGGGCCACCTCCTCCTCGCGACGCTGGCTGGCGAGCTCCGCGGTGAAGCCGATCCGGCGCTGGCCGAGCCGCTTCTTGATGATGCCCTCGATGCCCTCGAAGCTGCCGCCGCAGATGAACAGGATGTGGGTGGTGTCCATCTGGATGTACTGCTGCTCGGGGTGCTTGCGGCCGCCCTGCGGGGGCACGTTGGCCACGGTGCCCTCGAGCATCTTCAGCAGGCTCTGCTGCACCCCCTCGCCGCTCACGTCACGGGTGATCGACACGTTCTGGTTCGTCTTGCCGATCTTGTCGATCTCGTCGATGTAGATGATGCCGCGCTGGGCCGTCTCCAGGTCGAAGTCGGCGGCCTGCAGCAGCTTGAGCAGCAGGTTCTCCACGTCCTCGCCCACGTAGCCCGCCTCG
>CAIOTP010000186.1 GCA_903861235.1 uncultured bacterium
CACTCGGGGCGCGGGTCGATGCAGACCAGGTTGCAGTGGAAGGTGGAGAGCAGCGCGACCGTGGCCTGGGCCACGTGTCCGGCGCCGAAGACCACGATGTTCCAGGTGGCGGCCGTGGCCACCTCGTAGAAGAGCGAGGCGGCGCCTCCACAGACCATGCCCAGGTCCCGCTGCAGCTCGTACCGGACCAGTTCCGGCGCCACCGCGCGCGGCACGCCATGCTCGTCCACGGCGCGGCCCAGCATGGCGCGGGCGTGCTCGATGGCCCGTGCCTCCAGCCTTCCGCCACCGACCGTGCCCCACACCAGCCCCTCGACGGTCACGATGGCCTTGGCGCCGATGTCCTGCGGCACATGCCCCTCGGGCTGCACGAGCGTGACGGTGACGAAAGGCACGCCCCGCTCGGCCAGGCGAGAGGCGTGATGCAGGTGCTCGTGCGCGTGGGCGGTCACGATGCCTCGACCGTGGCGAAGGCCTCGGGCTCCAGGGCCCGCAGCACCCGCTCGGCGGTGGCGGGAATGGCCATCGGAACCAGCTCGGCATGGCCCGTGCGGCGACCGCGCACGCTCATGACCGCGTCGCGGATCGCCGTCCACACCGAGAGCGACAGCAGCAGCGGCGGCTCGCCGGCAGCCTTCGTGCCGCGCACGTTGACCGTGTTGCCCGGATTGAAGACCAGTTCCGCGTTGAACACGCGCGGCGTGTCCTGCACGCTCGGGATCTTGTAGGTGCTCGGCGAGTGGGACACGAGCAGGCCGTCCGCGTCGTAGAAGAGATGCTCGGTGGTCACCCAGCCCATGCCCTGCACGAAGGCGCCGGTGACCTGGCCCACGTCGAGCGCGTGATTCACGGGCCGGCCCATGTCCATCAGCATGTCCACGCGGCGCACCTTCACCTCGCCCGTGAAGCGGTCCACCTCCACCTCGCTGGCCGCCACGCCCTGCGTGTAGTAGAGGAAGGCCCGCCCCTGGCCCTTGACCTTGTCGAAGCCGAGGTGCGGCGTGGCGAAGTGGCCGTAGTCGCACAGGGAGATGCGGCTGAAGTAGGCCTCGCGTGCGAGCTCGGCGAAGGCGAGCGAGAAGCCCCCCACGGTCACACGTCCATCCGCGAAGGTGACCGGCTCGGCCGGGGCCGTGTCGCCCACCCGAAGTTCGGCGTGGGTGCCCAGTCCTCCGACACGGCTCGGCCACTGGTCGCCTGGAATGTCCCGCAGCTGCACCGCGAGCCCGGCCAGACGGGCGCGGATGCGGTCGCAGGCCGCCGCGGCGGCGGCCCCGTTGAGATCGGTGCCGCTGCTGGCGGCGGTGGGCGAGGTGTTGGCGTTCTTCTCGGTGGAGGTGACCATCAGGCGCACGGCGACGGTGGGCACACCCAGCCGCTCCGCCACGATGGCCGCGATCCGGGCGTTGACCCCCTGCCCCATCTCCACCGCGCCGGTGGAGACCTGCACCGTGCCGTCACGGTGCACGTTCACCAGGGCGTTGGCCTGGTTCAGGTGTCGCGTGGTGAACGAGATGCCGAACTTCACGGCGGTCATGGAGAGGCCGCGCGGATTGTTCGCGGGGTGGACGTTCCACCGCTCGATGTCCGCGCGACGGCGGCGGTACTCGCAGCGGGTCTCGAGCGCGTCGAACAGCTCGGGCAGGCAGTTGTTCTCCACCTGCTGTCCGTAATGGGTGACATCGCGGCCCGGGGCGTAGACATTCAGCCGACGTACATCGAGCGCATCCTTGCCCAGGGTCCGCGCCACGTCCTCCAGGATCGACTCGATCATGGCCACGCCCTTGGGACCGCCGAAGCCCCGGAAGGCGGTGTGCGGATGGTGGTTCGTGCGGCAGACTCGGCCCTGCACCTGCACGTTCGGGATGAAGTAGGCGTTGTCGCAGTGCAGCAGCGCCCTCTCCATGATCGCCGTGGACAGGTCGGCGTAGGCGCCGCCGTCGGAATGCAGCTGGGCCTGCAGCGCCAGCAGCCGACCCTCGCCATCGAAGCCCACCTGGTAGCGGATCTGGAAGGGATTCCGCTTGCCGGTGATGATCATGTCCTCGTCCTTGCTGATCGCCAGGCGCGCCGGCCGACCGCTCTTGCGGGCGACCAGCGCCGCGTACGCCGCGATCGGCGCCGCCTGCGATTCCTTGCCGCCGAAACCACCGCCGAGACGGCGGGCGATGCAGACCACGTCCGCGAACGGCACGCCGAGCGCCTCGGCCACCACATGCTGGGTCTCGGTGGGGTGCTGCGTGGACGAATGCACCTCCATGGGCCCGTCGTGACGCGGATAGGCGACCGCGGCCTGACTCTCCAGGTAGAAGTGATCGGCCCCCTCGATCACCACCGTGCCGGAGAGCCGGTGCGGCGCCGCCGCGAGCGCCGCCGAGGCGTCGCCCCTGGCGATGGATCGCTCCGAGCCGATGAACGCCCCCGCCGCCACCGCCTGATCGATCGTGCGGATGGCCGGCAGCTTCTCCCACGCCACCTGGACCGCGGCCAGGCCCTTGGCGAGCGCGTCGCGGGATTCCGCCCCGAGCACCGCCACGACCTCGCCGGCGTAGTGCACCTCCTTCTCGGCCAGCAGCGGCTGGTCCACGAAGATGCTGCCCCACAGGTTGTGGGCCACATCCTTCGCGGTCACGGCACAGATCACGCCGGGCACGGCGAGCGCCCGGTCGAGATCCAGACTCTTCACCCTCGCTCGGGCGAACGGGCTGTAGACGAGCCCACAGAAGAGCTCGCCGGGCAGCATGGGCCGGTCGTCCACATACTCGCTGCGGCCGGTCACATGGGTGCGTGACGAATCGTGGGGCTCCGATCCCGGGTCCGGCACCACGGTCGCGCCCGGTCTCTGTTCGACCGCGTCAGCCATGAAGCACCTCGCCGGCGAACTGGCGGAAGAGATTGGCGGCGAGCACGCTTCGATAGGCCGCGGTGCCGCGCACGTCCGAAAGCGGCTGGATGGACCGGGCGATCAGCTCCGCCACCTGCTCCGCACGCGCGGCGTCGAACGCCCCCACCAGCGCCTGCTCGACCTCGGCCAGACGGATCGGCGTCGCTGCCACGCCGCCGTACGCGACCCGGGCCTCCACGATCTGCCGCGGGCCACGCCCTCGCTTGCCCTGCCAGGTCACGGCGTACGCCGCGCTGACCGTGCTGATGTCGAGATCCTTCCGCTGCGAAACCTTGAACAGGCGCACCGTCTGCTGCGGTGCGGTCCGCTCGAAGGTGACATGCGTGATGATCTCGCCGGGCTGCAGCGACAGCTGTCGATAGCCACGGTAGAGGTCGGTCATGGGAATGGCGCGACGCTGCACGGGCCCCTTCCCGCCCGGACGGCTGGCCACATGCACGGTGCCGCCCGCGACCAGCAGAAACGGCAGCGTGTCGCCGATCGGCGACCCGGTGGCGATGTTGCCCACCAGCGTGGCCACGTTCTTGATCTGCGGCGAGGCGAAGAGGTCGAGGAACCGGGCGAACTCGGGAACGGCCTCGTCACACAGGTGACGCAGCTGCGAGAGCGGCACGCGGGCACCGACCTGCACCGCGGAGCGGGTGAGCCTCGACTCGTGCACTTCAGGAATCAGGTGCAGGCTGAGCATCGACCGAGCCATGGGACGGCCCTTGTTGACGGGCACGCCAAGATCGGTGCCGGCCCCGACGACCCGCAGGTCCGGGTGCTCGGCGGCGAAGGTGCACGCCTCCCGCAGCGTGACCGGCGCGAAGAAGCGGAACCCGTCGTGCTCGACCAGCATGGACTCCGCCTGAGCCGCGCGAGAGGCCGCGAGCGCCGCCGCCGTGGCGTACCGGGGACGGACGGCGTGCCGTTCCGAGACACGGACCGTGCAGGCGGCCTCCACGATCGGCGCGGACCCGGTGCAGCGGCAGAGATTGCCGGTCAGGTGGTTGCGGGCGCAGCGGGCGTCCACGGGTCCCGGACCGTGCTGCTCGAGCATGCCGCTGATCGCCATCACGAAGCCCGGGGTGCAGAAGCCGCACTGGCTGCCGTGGCAGCGGCGCATGGCTTCCTGTGCGGGCGCCAGTTCCTCGCCCGCCTGCATGCCCTCCACCGTGACCACATGCGCGCCGTCCATCTGCGCCAGCAGCGCGATGCAGCTGTTCATGGCGTCGAATCGTGGCGCGGAGCCCGCCTCGACACCGGGCGTCTCGCAGGCGCGGAGCACCGTGCACGCTCCGCAGTCGCCTTCGGCACACACGATCTTGGTCCCCGGAAGCCCCTTCGTCTTGCGGAGCCAGTCCGCCAGCATCATGAAAGCCTCGCGGCCGCGCACCTGGCACGGCACGCCGTTCACATGCAGGAGTGCATGATCACGCATCGAGGCCAGTCTATCGCCCAGCCCGCCTCAGTAGCGGATCTTCGTCGCGCTCGCCTGCCAGTCCCGGAACGCCGCCAGCGCCTCCTCACGCAGCATCTGCCGCATGGGAATGCGGCGACGCTCGGGCTCGCGGGCGAACTCCTGGTAGATGAACTGGTCGTCGAACTCGATCTCGGCGGCGTCCACCTTGGTGTTGGCGAAGTGGATGCGATCCAGCCGGGCCCAGTAGATGGCGGCCAGGCACATGGGACAGGGCTCGCAGCTGGTGTAGATCTCCGCGCCGGAAAGATCGAAGGTGCCCAGGCGGGTGCACGCGTCCCGGATGGCGGTGACCTCGGCGTGCGCCGTGGGATCGTTGCTGGCGGTCACGCGGTTGGCCCCCTCCCCCACGATCCGGCCGTCCTTCACGATGACCGCCCCGAACGGGCCGCCGCCCCGCTTCACGTTGTCGCGGGAGAGCTCGATCGCCCGCCGCATGAAGGCCTGCGCGTCGCTCATGCCTGGGCCTCGTGGACATGGATGCGGTTCATGCCGCCGTCAGGGTACGCGGTCACCCGCACCTGGTCGCACGCCTCCGTCGCGGTCACGGTCCATTCCGCCGTGTTGCCCGCGAAGGCCTTCACCGGGGTGCGGGGCACCAGCGTGATCCATCGCTGGCCGGACCTGCCCTCGACCTGCAGTTCGCGGGGGTTGTTGTTCACGAAGTGCGTGAAGTCCACGCGGACGCGCCCCACACGCGCGGCGCGCGCCAGGGCCACGGTGACATGCTCGCTGTGGCCGGGCGTGCGACTGCGAGCGGACTCGAGGCCGTCGAACATGTGCAGCGGCGGCCAGGGCGAGATCACCTGCGCCGCGGGGCCGTAGTGCTGGTTGCTGGCCTCCACCACCCTGGCGCCGTGGGCCGCGCTCGCCAGATCGCACCCGGGCCTGGGCGGCCGCACCGGGCCCGCGAAGGCGGGCGTGAGCGGCTTGCGCGTCCGGGCGTCGAACGTGGGGAACGGCGCGCATGGCGAGGCGAGCAGACGGTCGCGCTCCGCCGCCGGCAGATCGGCGCCGAAGAGACCGAGCCGAGTCACGCCTCCATCCGGGAACATGGTCACACGGACGCGTTCGAACACGCGACCCGGAGCCGACGATCGCATGGCGTGCATGGCGTGACCCTGCAGCGACGTCCGGGCCACCACGGACACCCAGGCTCCGTCGCACCAGCCTTCCACCTCGATCGCCTCGGCCTGGTTGCCCAGATGGAAACGGGTGGAGACGGTGACCAGTTCCACGGCTGCGGGCTTCGCCAGCCGCAGCACCAGCGTGTCCCGACCGAGCGGGTTGTGACGCACCGACTCCCAGCTGTCCATGATCTTGCCCTGCCGACCGAAGAGGGCGGGATCGAACACCGGCTCGTGCGCGGAGACCAGATTGGAGGCGCGGGCGAAGCGCTGATTCGACACGCTCTCCACCGTGGCGCCCACCGCACGGTTGAAAGGCGAGAGCGGGTCCGTCGGTCCGGGAGCGACGATGGCCTCGGGCAGGTCGGGTTGAAAGGCCCGGAACAGCAGCTCGCGGTAGCCGACATTCACGCGCTGCTCGACAGGCACGCCGGCCGGGGCGGGCGAGTGACCCGCCTTGGACCAGTCGACGCCGCCCACTCCGAGGCCCTCGAGCAGCACGCGCGCGACTTCGGCGATGCACGCCACGGCCCGCTCCTCGCCCGAAGCGCAGATCACGACACCCGTGCCCGCATCGGGTCCCCGGAAGCAGTGCACGAAGATCGCCCGACAGCCGTCGTTGGCGCCCTGATGCACCGCGAAGCGGTTGGCCCCGGCCTCGATCGTGAACACGCCCAGGCCCATGTCGCAGCCCATGAAGGCGCGGCTGCCGCGATCCACGCCATGCAGCATGCGCACCGCGGTCTCGTGGGAGATCGGCCCGCAGCCCTCGACCTGATGGAACGCGCGGGTCAACGCGGAAAGGAATCGCGACACGTCGCTCGGCGTGGCCACGCCGCCGGCGGCGAATGCAGGAAAGAGCAGCCGTCCGCCCGCAACCATGCCGCCGTCGTCGGTGAAGCAGCTCGCGACCTCGGGCAGCGGATGCGCGACCTGCTCGAACGAGGTGCTTCGGAGCCCCAGGGCGTGCAGGAACGGCCGCACGGCCTGATGGATCGGTCGCTCCAGTCGGCGCTCCACCAGGTGCTCCAGCACCATGAAGCCGCCCCCCGAATACTGGAAGCGCGAGCCGGGTTCGTGCACCACGCCCACGGCGTCGTATCGAAGCGCCGGGTTCCCCGCGAGCAGCTCCGCCAAGGGTGGCAGCGTGCCGGTGGCCGGCACACCGTGCACATAGTGCATGTTCAGCGCCTCGTGGCTCATCAGGTGGGACACTTGCACACGATCGGCCCACTCCGCGCGCACAGGATCCAGAGACCGCAGGCGGAAGGAGGAGCCGCAATCCACCAGCAGGGGCTGCACCGCGGCGTCGATCGACACCCCGCTCGCACGGAAGTGCTCCAGGGCGAAGCAGGAACCGATGGTCTTGCTCAACGAGGCGATCTCGAACGCGGTCTCGGCGGTCACGGGCCGTGCCGCGTCACGCAGGCCGAACACGATCGGCTGCGGATCGCTCCCCCTCACCGTCACGCTGGCGGAGAGCCCCTTCACGCCGTGGCGCGAGCAGATCTCATGCACGCGCTCGATCACGCCGTCGGCACCGTGAGCCGCAAGCCGCTGCCGAGCGATCGTCCAGAGCGCCTGGCGCGCGTGCTGCAGTTCCTGTTCCGGCGTCCCGTCCAGGCGTGACTTCAGGGCGGCCAGCATCTCCTGACCCGATCGGCCTCTGGCGGCGATGAGGAACTTGAAGCCGAACTTCTCGCGATACCGGGCGCCCAGCTCGCGAAGCTGCGTCTGCAGGGCCTCCCCCGACACGCCCGACTGCTCGCTCGCCGCGCGGGCGTCCAGCGAGGCTCGGGACTCGCCGATGTCGCCGTGAAACCCCGCAGCCTCGGCCACGTCCTCGGGCGTGAAGGCCATGACCGCGCGCTCGGCGAACGCCAGGTCCAGGAAGGGCGTGTTCGCACAGGCTCGCACGAACGCCTCCGCCCCGCAGGCGGTGAACAGAGCGTGGCAGCGGGCCACGCGGCGCTCGAGCGCGTACTTGCCCGGCTCCACGGCGACCGCGGCCGCCAGCGGATCCGCGGCCGCGCGGACGGACGCCACGGTGAAGGGCAGCAGCAGCTCCGAAGCGAACTCCACCGGCCGATCGGCGGTCATCAACTGCAGCATGAGGTGCATCGCGACCGGGTACCAGCCCCGCGTCCGCTCGTCCCACTTCACCTGGACCTGCTTGCCGGGAGCGGAGCGGTCCTTCTGGATGAAGTGCATCTCCTGATGCGCGATCCGCACCAGATCCTCCACCTTCACCCGGCCGTGCCGAACCTCGTGCCACACCTCCCAGCGACTGCGCTCCGTGGTGGCCAGGTCGTCCATCACGCGCACCGGCACGCCGTCGATGGCCGCGGGCAGCGCCACGCATCCGTTGCCGCAGAGCCAGTCGGCCAGGTACTGCAGGCACTGGAAGCAGTTGTAGCGCACCTCCTCGGGGTCGTCGTTGGCGATGAAGTCGCTCGCCGGGCGGTCGGCGGCCAGCAGCGCGCGGGCGTAGAGCGGATCGCCGCGATCCAGGCTGGCGATGTCGGGGCCGTGGATGAACTCCAGCATGGCGGCCCGGTGAGGCGGGACCAGCAGCCCCTGCACCAGAGCCTCCATGGGCCTTCGATCACCGGACTGGAGCCGCTTCCACGCCTCCACGATCGCCAGGCCCAGCCGCACGAAATCCGGGTGCGCCACCCAGAAGCCGTCGAGCCCGCGCTTGAGCTGCGTCACCACGTCCCGCAGGAACCCGCGAATGGCCACCTGGAAGGAGTCGCTCTCGATCCTGTTCTCGCTGGGCAGCACGCCGTACATGCCGCCGATCCGGATGCCGCCGCGGGCCCCCACCACCCCGGCCAGCAGCTCGTGCGAGGCCTTGATGTGCTTGATCACGATCTCCGGATCCGCCTTCACCGGGATGCGGTAGTTCGGATCTTCCTTCATCAGCCTCGCCGTGCTGGCCAGGTAGTCGTGCCAGCCCAGCGAGGCGCCCGCGAAGTACGGATGCAGCGCGTCGACGATCTCGTTCAACCGGAACACCGCGCGCGGGTTCTCGAGCACCACCAGCAGACGGATGCCGCCCGGCCGGTAGTCCGGGTGCCTCGCCTTCAGCAGACGCTCCGCATGGCGCAGCATGCCCGCCAGGTACGCGGCCTCCTCCTCGTTCTCCAGCTTGGGCACATAGAAGGCCAGCGCCTGCGGGTTGCGCCAGTTGGCCACCAGATGCATGGCGAAGTCGTACAGGTGCAGCGGCACGGGCTCCCGGTCACGGAACAGGAATGCACACGGCAGCGCGAGACCGGGGAAGCGCTTGATCGGACGCGACCGCCGGTCGGCGGCCAGCGCGTAGGCACGACCGGTCCGCGGATCCGAGTACGCGATGTCGCCGCGGAGGCAGCCCGTCAGGTTCTCCCCCGCCTGCACCAGATCCGCTCGAAGCGGAGTCTTCGAGTCCTCGTCGTCGGCGCCCCACATGGCGACCGCGGGCGAATCCTTCAGCAGTTCGTCCACGATCGCCGGCTCGCCCTCGAGCCGACGGTGGAAGGCGTTCATGGCGTTGATGGAGAGCTTGGCGTCGTCCGGCGGGCCGAACAGCGTGACATGGTGCCCCTGCAGGAAGTCGGGAATCGCGGCGACCGCGGCCTTTCCCGCTCCCTCGGCGTAGTCCGCGCGCAGCGGGCCGACCACCACCCGGCCGTCGCCATCCTGCATGCCCAGCACCGTGGCGTAGTCCGGATCCCGGAAGCCGATGCCGAGATCGCGGTTCAGTCCCACGCAGGCGCGGGTGCGATCGTCGATGAACGCACGGTCCGCACGCCGCCGAGCGAGCACCGACGCCAGGTCGCCCCGCACCGCATCGTGCAGTTCACACAGGAACGCCATCGCTTCCCGCGTCTCCAGACCCGCCGATGCGCCGACCTGTCGCAGACCCGGGACGCCCGGCACGGCCTCCGCCTGCGACAGCAGGTGGTCGATCCACGCATCGGAGAGGAAGTCTCGGTACATGGGCGCAATGGGCGCCATGCGATCCGCTGCAGGCATCTTGCGAGGCTACCACCCGCGCCCACGATTGACCCCCGTCCGGCTTCGATCTAGCCTGCCTTCGTGAGCGTTTCGCCCGGTCTCTCCACGCATGTGCTCGACACCGCGACCGGCCTGCCCGCCTCGGGCATGCAGGTGCGCTGCGAGCGGCGGGACGGGCCGGCCTGGAAGGAGGCCGGTGCGGGCACCACCGACGCCGACGGCCGCGTGAAGTCCGTGCTGGCGGCGGCGCTCGCGGCAGGCGTGTACCGGCTCACCTTCGCCACCGGAGCCTGGCACGCGGCCCGCGGCTCGAAGGGCTTCTTCCCGAGCGTCTCGATCGAGTTCGAGGTCTCCGACGCGGGTCGTCACCACCATGTGCCCCTGCTGCTGAGCCCCTTCGGCTACAGCACCTACCGAGGAAGCTGAACCATGGCGATCGTGCTCGGCGAGAACCGCTACGGCAAGGCGGAGAACCGCGTGTTCCGCATCACGCGCCACGGCGACACCCACGAGATCCTGGACCTGAACGTCTCGGTGCAGCTCATGGGCGACTTCGCCGACACGCATCTGACGGGCGACAACGCGAAGGTGCTCCCCACCGACACACAGAAGAACGCCGTGTTCGCGCTCTCGCACCAGCTCGGGCCGCTGGAACCGGAGGCCTTCGGCGTGGCGCTCGCACGGCACTTCATCGGCACGCAGCCGGCGGTCTCCGGCGTGGAGGTGCGCCTGGACCTCTTCCCGTGGCACCGGATCGAATGCCGGGGCACGCCCCATCCACGGGCGTTTCGTCGCGACGGCTCGCATGTCCGGGTGGCCACCGTGCGAGCCAGCCGCAACGGAGCGGACCTTCGCACCTGGATCACCAGCGGACTGGAGAAGCTGGTGGTGCTCAAGACCGGCGACAGCGCCTTCAAGGGCTACCCACGCGACCGCTACACCACGCTTCAGGAGACCGACGACCGGATCCTGGCCACCGAGGTGTCGGCTCGGTGGCGCTGGTCCGAGTCCGACCCGGCGAAGCTCGAGGGCGTCGACTGGGCGGCCAGCCACCGTGCCGCCATGGACACCCTGCTGCAGACCTACGCCGAGCACCACAGCCTTTCGCTGCAGCAGACCCTGTACGCCATGGGCAAGTCCATGCTGGAGGCGCAGACGGGTTTCGCGGCGGTCCGCCTGAGCCTGCCCAACAAGCATCACTTCGTGGTCGACCTCTCCCCCTTCGGACAGCGGAACGCCGCCGAGGTGCACATCGCCGCCGACCGGCCCTACGGCTTCATCGAAGCGGTGGTGCAGCGCGACGACGCGCCCCCGCCGCCGGCCACCTGGCCCACCTGGTGAGCGGACAGCCGCTCAGTTCTTCCAGCGATCCAGGTTTCCGCGGGGCGCGAAGAACACCCAGTCGCCCTTCTCGTCGAAGTCGGAGAGGCTCGCCGGGTCGCCTCCGTCGTCGGTGCCGTCGCGGCTGACCGACCACATGCGGAACCCCGAGCCTTCCGAGCTCAGCAGAATCGGCCCCGGTCCCCAGGGATCCAGCAGGTCGATCCCGCGGTCGAAAGCGGCCAGTTCGGCGGCGTCCTTCGGCCATCGCTTGTTCGCGCGCCGGAACCGCTCGGCGGCGATCGCGACGCAGGCCATCTGGCGATGGGCGCGGTCCCTGGCGAAGGTCACGGTGACGTTCGCCAGCGCCGGACTGATCACGCTCTGCAGGAACCAGCGTGTGGCGGCCTTCGGGTCGGAACGGTCCATGCCGAAGCGGGCATCGATCGCCTTCGAGGCGGCCAGCGCCTCTCGAGGCGACGCGTTCGGAACCTGCTCGACCCACTTCATGAATTCCGCGTGACGATCCATGGTTTCCCGCCGACCCGCCACCGCCCACACGCCCATCGGGCGCAGCGCACCGACGAACGCGGCGTAGACCCACACGCGGGCGTCGGCCCAGGGCCGGGAGCCGGCCGAGGCCGCGGACACTTCCTGCAGGAACTGCAGCTGCTTCCAGCTGGGGACGAACCAGCCGTCGCCCGAACCGTCGTCGGAATAGAACCGCTGCACGGCGTCCTCGAACAGGATGCGCTCGGCGGAGAGCTCGATGCGCTCCAGCGAGGCGGGCACGGATCGCAACGCGACCTGCAGCCGCTGCAGCTGGGCGTCCGTGAACACCTCCGGCTTCCACTCGAGCATGGCGAGCACGCCCCGCTGCGCCAGCGAGCGGATGGCCATGCTCACCAGATCCGAGATGAGCAGCCGCCCTTCGGACACATGGATCGAGATCGCCATGACGGCCTCGACGTCCTGCGTGGCCCGCTCGCCGTCGCCCTGCTCGCCCGCGCGGAACATGTCCGTCAGGAGCACCTTCGACAGGGCCCGCATCGTGCCCAGATACGGCAGGCTCACCGCGAACATGGGGAAGTGCTCGCGATTCGAAGCATCCTGCCCCAGCTGGGACCGGTCGGCCACGCCACGGAAGAAGTCGGCGTCCGCGCCGGCGAACGGCTGCCCGAGCGGGAAGCCGAACATCGGCCGCTTCGACGCCGCCCTGGCCGCCGCAACGCCCGGCTGGTGGGCGTCCACCCACTTCGAGACCTCGGACCAGCCAGCCTGGCCGGGCCAGTCACCCAGGGCCGCATTCACCGCCTCGTCCTTCTGGACGCCCTGCTCCCAGCCCAGCGACACCAGCGCATCCCGATACGCGGGCCATGCGGCGTCGTCGGGCTTGGCCACCTTCGGAAGCGAATCGCGGAACTTCTTCACCGGATCGAAGGCGATCACCACCGGACGCGTGGCCAGGTAGATGGCGAACGCGGCGTAGACCAGGACGAAGGCCAGCACCACAAGGCCGACGGCGCGAAGGATCGGACGCCGCTTGCGGGGCGAAGTCACAGGGGCGTTCTTCATGCTCGGTACTCCTTCTTCAGGGTCTTGAGGCCGTCGATCAGCTTCTGGATGTGCGCCGGCTCATGCGCCGCGCTGATCTGCACGCGGAGGCGGGCGTGGCCCTCCGGCACCACCGGGTAGCCGAAGCCGATCACGAACACGCCCAGTTCAAGCAGCCGCCGGCTCATGGCGATGGCCTTGGCCGTGTCGTGCACGATGATCGGGCAGATGGCGGTCGGGCTTTCGAGGAC
>CAIOTP010000187.1 GCA_903861235.1 uncultured bacterium
CGGCGCCGGTGGTGGCGCTGGCGGTGTTCGGCGTGTGGGGCGTGCTGCTGCTGCCGGGCGCATGGCGTTCCGCCGACCCGGGCCAGCGGCGGCTCTCGCTTCTTGCGGCGTCCGTGGGGCTGTTGCTCGCGTGTTCGGTGGAGACGGCTTATCGAAAGGTGCTCCCGCCGCCTTCGCAGCAGGCGGACACGGCCTACGCCAGGAGTGGCGGCACGTCGACCACGGATGTGGTCGTGGGTCAGCACGAGGTGGGGCGTTGGGGCGGGCCGCTGTGGGATGCCGCCAAGGTGCTGCCAGAGGTGGGGGGGCGCTCCGTGGCCGTGACCGGCGCGGCCATGCTGGGGGCCGGTGTGCTGGCGCTGCTCTGGGGTGGCGCTCAGGTGCGAGGCCGCGGAAGGGAGGCTGCATGGCTGCTGGCGGCCATGGCGGGCATGGGGCTTTCGCAGTCGGCCAACGCGCAGACCTTTCAGCGGTACTTCGATCCGTGGGTGCTGCTGGGCTTGGCCTGGCTGATGGCCATGGGCTGGCGTCCCATGGCTGCCGGCCATGCGTGGATGCGGGCCGGGCTGCTGACGCTGGCCGGCCTGCAGTTGGGCATGACCGTGATCGGCGTGCTCAAGCCGGCATGGACCGGGCCCGCGTTGATCCCTTGAGGTGAAGTCCGGTATGTAGGCCCGTCCCCGTTTCAGGCGGGCACGGGCTGCGGCTTGGAGGCGGGCTTCTCGCCCTCGACCTTGCCGTAGGTGCGTGCCCGTGGCTTGACCAGCGGCGTCTGCACCGGCTCGAAGCTGATCTGGGCCTTGCCGCGCGTGGCGTCGAACGCCGCCACGGTGGAGGCCAGGAACTGCTCGTCGTTGCGCTGCGGGAAGTCGGTGCGGAAATGACTTCCGCGGCTTTCCTTGCGGGCCAGGCTGCCCTCCACGATCACGTCCGCCAGCAGCAGCATGTCGCCCACCGCGCGGGCGTGGCTGAGGTTCTGGTTGGTCCACAGCCCGGTGTCGCTCAGCTGCACGCGGCTGAACCGCTCACGCAGCTGCGCCACCTTGGCCCTGGCCTGGAGCAGCCGCTGTTCGTCCTTCACCACCGTGCAGGCGGCGGTCATCTCCTCGCCCAGTTCCTTGCCGATCAGGTAGGGGTTCTCGCCGCCGCGACCCTCGGTCAGGCTGCGTGAGACGCCCTCCTCCGCCTTCACGGCCGCGTCGAACAGGGAGGCCGGCGCTTTCTCCGCGATCTCCTTGCGGTCCTTGGCGAAGTTGGCCACGCCCAGCCCGCAGAAGAGGCCGTCGAAGATGCAGCTCAGCAGCGCGTTGGCGCCGAGGCGGTTGGCACCGTGGTACTGGTAGTTCACCTCGCCGAAGGCGTAGAGGCCCTGCACGTTGGTCATCATGCTGTTGGGCGCACCATGCGCCAGGCCCTTGGCGTCGGGCTTGGCGGTGTAGGTGGTCCACAGCCCGCCCATGGAGTAGTGCACGCCCGGGAAGATGCGCATGGGCACCTCGCTGGGCTCCTCGCCCACGAACTTGCGGTAGATCTCGAGGATGCCGCCGAGCTTGCGATCGAGGTAGGCCCGGCCCAGGTGGGTGAGGTCCAGGTAGACCTGGTTCTGGCCGGCCACGCCCATGCCTTCCTTCACGCAGATCTCGAAGATCTCGCGGGTGGCGATGTCGCGCGGCACGATGTTGCCGTACTTGGGATAGCGCTCCTCCAGGAAGTACCAGCGCTCCGCCTCGGGGATCTGCCGCGGATCACGGTGGTCGCCCTTCCGGCGGGGCACCCAGACGCGGCCGCCCTCGCCGCGGGCGCTCTCGCTCATCAGGCGAAGCTTGTCGGCGCCGGGAATGGCGGTGGGGTGGACCTGGATGAACTCGCCGTTGGCGTAGAGCGCACCCTGCCGGTAGCAGCGGGCCGCCGCCGCGCCGGTGCACATGACGCTGTTGGTGCTCTTGCCGAAGACCAGGCCGCAGCCGCCGGTGGCCATCACCACGGCGTCGCC
>CAIOTP010000188.1 GCA_903861235.1 uncultured bacterium
CCTGGAGAAGGGCAGCTGTGACCGCGATCCGCGGCAACGGGACATGGCGGAGCGGCTGGCCGCCGTCGTGCGACCGCTGCGAAGGGAGATCCAGGAGCGCATCCCCAAGATCCGCAGGCATGTCGACGGCTACAACCTCGACCTGCTGCTGCAGCAGCTCGACGCCAGCACGCCGGGCACCTTCGACGCGGTGAACCTGGCCACGCTCGTGTGCGGCAGCGAAGGCACGCTCTGCACCGTGACCGGGGCCACGCTGCGTCTCGTGCGCAGGCCGGCCGCCACGGGGCTGGCGATCGTGGGCTTCGAGAGCGTGCCTGCGGCGCTGGCCGAGCTCATGAAGATGCTGGCGTGCGGGCCCAGTGCCGTGGAACTGGTCGACGACGTGGTCATCGAGACGGCGCTGGCCAACACGGAATACCGCCGGTATGTCGAGGTGCTTCC
Organism: uncultured bacterium; assembly: GCA_903861235.1. Classification (GTDB taxonomy): domain Bacteria; phylum Planctomycetota; class Phycisphaerae; order Phycisphaerales; family SM1A02; genus SYAC01. The sequence goes on from CAIOTP010000188.1 coordinate 442, forward strand.
CAGGCCGGCGTCCGGTCGGCTTGGTTCGGTGATGTACGTCGAGTTCCAGGGGGCGTCTGCGGAGGAGGTTCGAGCGGGTTTCGACCGGCTCGCGGCGCAGCTGCCTGGCGTGCCCATGCAGCGGCACGAGGATCCGGCCACGCTGGCGAACGCTTGGAAGCTGCGGAAGGCCGGCGAACCGCTCCTGCACGGCGTGCCCGGTGACCGCAAGCCGATGACCTTCGTGGAAGACACGGCCGTGGATCCCTCGCGGCTTGCGGCCTTCGTGGACGAGTTCCGCGCCATCGTGGAGCGTCACGGCACGAAGGCGGCCTACTACGCCCACGCGAGCGTGGGCTGTCTGCACATCCGGCCGCTGGTGAAGATCCACGACGCGAATGGACGCGCCGAGATGGTGTCGATCGCCACCGAGGTGGCCGACCTGGTGAGGCGTTTCGGCGGCGCCCTGAGCGGCGAGCATGGCGACGGCCGCATCCGCACGCCGCTGCTGGAGCGTGTCATGGGTCGCGAGCTCTGCGAGGGCTTCCGGCAGGTGAAGGCCGTCTTCGACCCCGAGGGTCGCATGAACCCCGGCAACCTGGTGGACACGGGCCGGCCCGAGGCGATCGTGGAACGGCTCCGGGTGAGGCCCGCCGACCGCGACCTGCCCGTGCCCGAAGTGCCCACCTTCATGCACTACGACCGCGAGCACGGCTTCGACGCCGCGGTGGAGGCCTGCAACGGGGCGGGGCTCTGCCGCAGGGTGCAGCCCGGTGGAACCATGTGCCCGAGCTACCGTGCCACGCTCGACGAGCGTCACGCCACGCGCGGCCGCGGCAACGCACTGCGGCTTGCGATCACCGGCCAGTTCGGCGCCGCCGGCACGCCCGACTGGCGCGACCCGCAGACGCAGGACACGCTCGACCTGTGCCTGAGCTGCAAGGCCTGCAGGAGCGAATGCCCCAGCAACGTGGACATCAGCAAGCTGAAGGCGGAGTTCGCGGCCCAGGGCTTCGCGAAGCGCGGGCGCGTGCCTTGGCGCACGCAGGTCATCGGCCGGGTGCGCCGGAGTCAGCGTCTGGGCTCCAGGTTCTGGCCGCTGGTGAACCTGCTCTTCGGCGTGCCGGCGGTCCGCAGGGCGATCAACGGTGTGCTGGGGTTTCATCCGGATCGGTCGCTGCCCATCTACGGACCCGCCGTCGACCGCTGGCTGCGTCGACGTGGATCGAGCTCGGAGGCAGGGGCGCCGACGGTGATCCTGTTCCCCGACTGCTTCTCGAACTACGGCCAGCCGGGCCTGGGTCGGCTGGCGGTGGAACTGCTCGAGGCCTTCGGTTACCGCGTGGTCATGCCCGATGTGGGCTGCTGCGGCCGAAGCCTGATCAGCGTGGGCATGCTTGCCGAAGCCAACCGGAGCGTGGCCGTCACCGCCGCGGCGTTGCTGGCCGAGGTCGAGCGTCATCGGGCCGTGGCCGTGCTGGGCCTGGAGCCCTCGTGCGTGAGCGCGATCAAGGACGACTGGATCGACCTTCGCATGGGGCTCGACCGTGACGCCCTGCGGGGACTCGCGGCGAGGACCTTCCTGGTGGAGGAATTCCTCGACGCGGCCTGGGATCGCCATCCGCGGCGCCCCGAAGTGCCGCAGGGCAGGGACCCGGTCATCCTGCACGCGCACTGCCACCAGAAGGCCCTCTGGGGCCCGCAGACGAGCGCCGGTCTGCTGCGCCGCATCTTCGGTGATCGACTGCAGGTGCTGGACTCGGGGTGCTGCGGCCTGGCGGGAAGCTTCGGCTACGCCGAGCGTCGGCATGAACTCTCCCTGCGGATCGGCGAGCTCGGGGTGTTCCCGCCCATCCGAGCCGCGGCGCACGCCGTGGTCGCGGCGCCCGGAACGAGTTGTCGCGACCAGATCGCCCACGCCACGGGCGCCGAGGCGCTGCATCCGGTGGCGCTGGCGGCCAAGATGCTGCTCTCGCCTCCGGCCGCTAGGATGACCGCGCCATGAGCGAACGCACCGAGCTCTCCGACACCGACCTCTCCGAGACCGAACTGGCCTCGGCCACGCTGCTGCTGGTGGACGACAACCAGCAGAACCTGGAGCTGATGCAGGCCTGGCTCGAGCCGCTCGGCTGCCGCCTGGAGATGGCCCACGACGGCCAGGAGGCGATCGAGCGGGCGGGTCGCGTGCACCCCGACGTGGTGCTGCTCGACGTGATGATGCCTCGCATGAGCGGTTTCGAGGCGTGCCGTCGCCTGAAGGACGCCCCGGCCACGCGTGACGCGGTGGTGATCATGGTCACCGCCCTGAACGAAGTGGGCGACTTCGAGCGAGCGGTGGAGAGCGGCTGCGACGACTTCCTGACCAAGCCCGTGAACAAGCTCGAGCTGACCACGCGGGTCAAGAGCCTGCTGCGGGTGCGCCTGCTGAAGCGGAAGGTCGAGGAACTGCTCCGTCGCCAGCGCGGCGGCTGAGCGCCCCGTCACGCACGGATCCCAAAAACACGAACCGGGCTGTGCGTGCCTCATGCACAGCCCGGCGCGTCGGTCGTGGGACGGCGGTCGCGGAGGGTCAGGCCGCGGACCGCCGCCACACGACAGCGGCGGTGTCGCCCGGGCGCTTCCAGCGGCTCTCGAGGCCACGAGGCTCCAGGGTGATCTGCAGGTGGTCCAGGTAGCGACGCAGGGCGTGCCAGTCGAAGGACTGGAGGAATTCGCGGTCGGCCGCGGCGTTGATGCGCTGGATGCCGTCGATGAGCTGTTCCTTGGTCAGCATGCGTCTGCTCCTTGTGCGCCGCGTTCCGTGCGACGCGAGGTCCTCATCGGGCCGCGCGCACGCCGGGCGCGAATGGATAAGCGCAGCGGACCTTGTGCAGGACGGACGCGCAACATTCCGTTGTGGTGGGCGCCCCCGGCGCCACAAGATTCAGGATGTGGGGCGAAAGGCGAGTTTTGCGGCGCTCACGTCCGCGTAGATCTGGAAGATGCCGTCCAGCCTCGCCAGGCGAAGCGCCTGCACCACCAGGCCACGGAGTCCGGCCAGGCGCACCTCGGCGCCCTGGGCCTGCATGGCCTTGTGCAGCATGAGCAGCACGCCGATGCCGGCGCTGCTGATCACCTCCAGGCGTGAGCATTCCACGATCACGGCCCGTGCGCCCGAGCGCACCTCCGCCGCCACGCGATCCACCAGCTGCTGCGCCGTCTCCCGGTTCAGCCCGCCGTCCGCGGCGACCACCAGGATCTCGCCGTCACGCTCCTGGACGAAGGTCTCCATGGATCAGTCCCGCACGACCTTGAGCGCGACCAGGTCCTGCACGTCGAGCAACCCCAGGGGGCGGCCTTCGCCGTCGACCACGGGCAGTTCGTCCACGCGGAGTTCTCGCATCAGGCGGACCGCGTCCCGCACCAGCGCCTCGGCCGGCAGCGTGCGGGGATGCCGGGTCATGCATTCGGCCAGCGGCAGCGTCAGGGCGTCGGCGCCCTGGGCGTTGACCAGGCGACGGACGTCGCCGTCGGTGACCAGTCCCGCAAGCCGACCGTCGCCCTCGACCACCACCAGGGCGCCTGCACGGCGCCCGTCGCCGGCGGCGCGGAGGGCCTCGGCCAGGGTGCCCTTCGCCGGCACGCAGGGCAGGTTGCGACCCACCCGGAAGCGGACCACCTCGAGCACGGGCCGAAGGCCGGTGCCCAGCATGCCGCCAGGGTGCATCCGGTGGAAGTCGTCGGCCTGGAAGTTGCGGCGGCGCGCCAGCGCCAGGGCCAGTGCGTCGCCCGCGGCGAGCATGGCGGTGGTGCTGGCGGTGGGGGCCAGGTTCAGCGGGCAGGCCTCCTCGATGTCGCCCAGGGCCACATGCCGATCGCAGGCCGCGGCCAGACCGCTCCGGTCGCTCTTGCTGATCCCGATGCGCTCCACGCCGTCCGCCTTGAGCAGGCTGGCCAGGGCGAGCACCTCCTCCGTCTCGCCGGAATAGCTGAGCAGCAGGGCCATGTCGCCCCGCCGCACGCGGCCCAGGTCGCCGTGGGCGGCCTCGGTGGGGTGCACGAACAGGCTCGGCTGGCCG
>CAIOTP010000189.1 GCA_903861235.1 uncultured bacterium
CCACGCCCATGGCCTGCAGGGCCAGGTGCATCAGGGCCGTGCCGCTGGTGGCCGCGATGGCGTGTCGGGCCCCGGTGCGGGCGGCGACGGCCTCCTCCAGGGCGCCCACCTTGGGCCCGGTGGTGATCCATCCGCTGCGAAGCACATCACCGATGGCGGCGATGTCCTCCTCGCTGATGCTGGGCCTGCAGAAGGGCAGGAAGGTGTCCCGCATCCGAGAAGTATACGGGAATCCGCCGTGAAACCGAAGCCTTCGCTCAGGCGGGCGCCCGCGCCGCCTCGGTCCGCTCCACGTACGCCGCCGTCACCACGTCGCCCATCACGTTGATCACGGTTCGGCCCATGTCGAGCAGCCGGTCCACCCCCAGGATGAGCGCGATGCCCGCGGGCGGCACGCCGACCTGCGCCATGACGATCATGAGCAGGGGCAGCGAGCCTCCTGGAACGCCCGCGACGCCGACCGCGCTCAGCACGCACAGGGCCAGCACCAGCGCCTGCTGTCCCAGGTCCAGGTCGATGCCGAAGACCTGGGCCACGAAGAGCACGGCGCAGCCCTCGAACAGGGCGGTGCCGTTCATGTTCACGGTGGCCCCCATGGGCAGCACGAAGCTGCACACGGCCGGGCGGATGCCCAGGTCCCGTTCGCACACCCGCATGCTGGTGGGGAGCGTGGCGTTGCTGCTGCTGGTGGAGAAGGCCGTGGCCACGATCGGCACGCAGGTCCGCATGAAGGCCACCGGTCCACGCCGCACGAACACGGCCACCAGGGCCGGGTAGAGCACCAGCAACTGCACCAGGTACAGGCCCAGCACCACCCCCACGTAGGCGGAGAGCTTTCCCAGCAGGGCCAGTCCGAATCGGCTGGTGGCCACGAAGATCAGGCAGAGCACCGCGGCAGGAGCCAGCCGCATGGCCCATCCCACGATGGCGATCATGGCGTCGGCCAGCGTGTCCAGGAACTCGCACGCGCGCTGCCGACGTGCCTCGCTCTGCACGCCCACGCCGGCGCCCAGCAGCAGCGCGAAGGCGATCAGCGGCAGCATCTGCATGCCGGTGATGGCGCCGAGGATGTTCCGTGGCAGGAACATGTCCAGCACCAGGTTCACCTTGGCCAACGGCGTGGTGGCCGCCTGCACGGCGCTGGCGTTGCCCAGCGTGGCGGCGTCGGCGGCGAAGCTCTGCATGAGCTGCTCGCGAAGTTCCGGGCTGAACCCCGACCCGGGCGTGAAGAGACGCATGGCCAGCAGCCCCATGGCCACCGAGAAGGCCATGGTGCCCAGGAAGAAGAGCCCCATCCGCAGTCCCATGCGTCCCAGCGAGGCCAGGTTGCCCAGACGGGCCACGCTGCCCGCGAGCGCGGCCAGCACCAGCGGCACCACCACCAGGAAGAGCAGTCGCAGGAAGATCTGACCGATCGGGTAGGCGATCCAGTCGCTCGCCCAGGTCACGACGGCACGGAAACCCTCGCGTCCTTCGCCCAGGTGGTGACAGGCCACGCCAAGCGCGGCGCCCAGCAGCAGGCCAGCGAGGATGCGCCAGTGGTGCGAGGGGGAGGACATCGACCGCTGGAATCTAACGGGGTCTGATCACCCGGTCGCCGCATGGGTCGATGACGGAACTTCCGGCTTGATTGCACCGTCGGTGCGGATACTCTGATCCGCATGTACGGGAAGCAGACCGAGCGCGCCATCGCAGCCTTGAGCCGCCTTGCCGAGGTGTGGGACGGTGGTCGCACGCGTCTCTCCTCGATCGACATCGCCGACCATCGCGGTCTGCCACGGCCCATGGTGGCCAAGCTGCTCACCACGCTCTCGCAAGGGGGCCTGGTGTCCGGTTCCCCCGGTCCGGGTGGCGGCTATGCGCTGTCCCGTCCGCCCGCCGAGATCACGTTCCGGCAGGTCTACGAACTCTTCGAGCGCGAGGACGAAAGTCACCTCTGCCCGTTCGGCGGTGGCGTCTGTGGTGCCGGCGATCCCTGCGCCATGCACGAGCGGTTGGTCGAGATTCAGGGTTCGGTGAGCCGCTATCTGAACGAGACCAACTTCGAGTGCTTCCGGGTGTACGCGCAGGAGAAGGGCCTGAAGCCCGCCTCCGTGGACGCGAACCCGGACCGGCCTCGCGAGACCTGGCGCGCCCGCCTCACGCGGCGTCCAGGCTGACCCGCTCACCCGCCCGTTTCGAAGAGCAGGCCGCGTTCCTCCACGCTGCGGTGTCGCACCGGCCCGTCGTAGTCGCCGTAGTCGGCGTTGGGGTGGGCCTGCATCCAGTCCAGGAACTGCATCACGCTGTCCAGGCAGGCCCGCTCACGCCACTCCTCGCCGAAGCGCACCTTCACGCCCAGCCACACATGCGCGTGCGCGTTGCGGCGGGCCAGTCCGGGATGAGGCAGCAGCAGGGGCTGGATCCGCTCGGCAACGGTGTTCACTCGGTCCTGAACCTGTCGCAGATCGCTCGCCGCGCCCATGCCGGCATTGTGGGGCGGCGCGGGGCAAAAATGAAGCGCCGCACGGGGTCACCGTGCGGCGCTGTTCTCCCGATTCAAGCCGTTGCCGAAGCGGATTCAGCCGCGACGACGACGAGCCATCACGCCGGCCAGGCCCACCAGAGCCGCCGCACCGGGCGACGGAACGGCGGTGCCGTTGACCATGATGTTGTCGATGCGGGCGGTGCCGCCAGCCTGGTACGCGCCGGAGCTGTTGACCGGATCGACCAGGGCCTTGATCCGCACGATCACCTCAGCCGCATTGTCGGCACCAGCACCCAGGTTCAGG
>CAIOTP010000190.1 GCA_903861235.1 uncultured bacterium
CCTGGCCACATGAGATCCATGCTAAGCGGGCAAGCCCACCGCTGAGCCCGGCTCAAGCAAACATCGACCCACATCGCTAAAAGGAGGCAAGCCCACTGGTGAGCGGAGCTCGGTGGTCGCAGTCCATGACCAGCTTCTGGCCCTCGGCCCGTTCCTGTCTGAACTGTCGCATGGTGCGTCGGGGCATGCCGGCATGCTAGGAGCCGGCGGCTAGAGTGTCGTCATGCGCGGCACCCTTGCGACCGGTTTCATGATCGCCACCCTGGGTTCGGGTGGACTCCCCGGCACCGCGGTGGATCCCCGGCCGGGCGTCACCGGAGACGTGCGGCTGCACGCCCCGGTTCCCTCGACGCTCTCGTCGGTGCAGCCCCGCAACGTGGTGGTCTGGCTGCCGCCGGACTACACGGATCCGGCCAACGCCACCCGCCGCTACCCGGTGCTCTACATGCACGACGGTCAGAACGTCTTCGATCCGTCCACGGCGTTTCTGGGCCGCGAGTGGCACGCCGACGAGGTGGCTGACCGCCTGGTCCGGCAGGGCCGCATTCCGCCGGTGATCATCGTGGGTGTCTGGAACACGCCGGAGCGTGTGGCGGAGTACACCCCGGACCAGGATCTGGAGCAGGCTCGCGGCGATGGCAAGCCCCAGGGGCGTGGCGGCCGTGGCTTGGCGTACCTGACCTGGATGGTGAACGACCTGAAGCCCATGATCGACGCCCTCTACCGCACCAAGCCCGGACGCGAAAGCACCGCGATCATGGGCAGCAGCCTGGGGGGGATCATCTCGCTTGCCGCCGCGGAGCACCATGCAGGCACCTTCGGACGCGTGGCCGCCGTCAGTCCGAGCCTCTGGTGGAATGGCGGTCAGTTGATCGACCGATGGAAGGCGCGCATTCCCGCCATCGACCGGCTCTGGGTCTGCATGGGAGACCGCGAACGCAAGGGTCTGGACGAGGCGCTTCGCCGTTTCGAGGCCGCGGTGGGCCCCGTGCCGGGCGGCCTGGGCGAGCGCCTTCACGCGGAGGTGGTGCCCGGCGGAACGCACGACGAGCCGAGCTGGTCGGCGCGCCTGGATCGCATCCTCATCTTCCTGCTGGCGGAGCAGGGGTGGCAGGAGGGGGCGAAGCCGGATCCGCAGGCTCGATCGGACGCGGCTCGGTAGCCGCAAGCCGCTCACGCACGGCTGGAGCGATGCCCTCGGCCCACTGCCGGTAGCCCCGCTCGGAGAAGTGCAGGAAGTCGGGCATGACCGCCGCGTCGATCGTGCCGTCGCCGCGCACGAAGCCGTCGGCCACGCGGAGGAAGCCCACGCGATCCGGCCACGGACCCGCAGCAAGCGCCTGATTCACCTGCAGCACCAGGCCTCGGAGCGGATTCATGACCTGGCCCCTGGGTGGAATGTCCAGCACCAACACCTGGGCGCCCGGGCATTGCGCCACGACCTGGTCCACCACCGCGTGCACGGCGCGGGCGATCAGCGGCCCGCTGTCCCTGCCGGTGGACGCGTTGTTGGTGCCGATCATCAGCACCACCACCCGCGGCTGCAGCGGCGTGAGCGGAGCCTGCTGCAGTCGCCAGAGCACGTGCTCGGTGCGGTCGCCTCCCACGCCCAGGTTGACCGCACCCAGAGGTTCGAACGCCTCGCGCCAGACCGGGCCGCCCGCTTCCTCCCAGCCCTGGGTGATGCTGTCCCCGATGAAAACCACGGGCACCGGCGCCTTGGCCTGCCGCACGCGGTCGAGCACCTGCTGCTGACGCGCTGCGCCGGACTCGTCCCTGCGGGGCCCCGGGATCATGCAAGGAGGCAGCACCACCTCGGCCTCGCTCGTCGGTGGCGTGGCGGGAACCTGCGACGGAGCGAGCAGCAGGGCGAGGAGCAGTGGGAGCGTGTTCATCGGGTCACCACCAGGCAGGCGTTCAAGGAGTCGGAGGCGTGATTGCCGCGAGCGAAGGTACTGGGCTCGAAGCGAGTCCGGCCGCCCAACGCCTCCAGCCGCTCGCACACCCGCTCGGCCCAGGCATGTCGCGAGGGCGTCTCCCATCGGGTGGTGGTGGGATAGAGGCGCAGTTCGCCTCGGCAGGTCCGCCACAGTTCCTCCGCGGACCTGAGATGCCACTCCAGCGAGAAGGGGGAATCCGGAAGGATGCCGCCGTGGGCCGGATCGCTGTAGGTGAACAGCAGGTGGGCGGAGAGCACCAGGTCGAAGTGCCGGTCGGGAAACGGAAGCGCGGGCAGGCTGGCCGCCAGATAGCGGCCCTCGGAGATCCCGGCCGGATAGTCGGCGGCGAAGCGGTCGAGCGCCCGAAGCTTGCTGGCCTGGTAGGCCGCCAGATCGATGTCCGCGAAGGCGGACGCCTTCAGCTGCATGCGTTCGATGGTGTGCTGCACGTCGCGACGGCCGCGAGCCAGCAGGACGTCCAGGGGCTGTGCGTAGAGCGGATCCACCCCCACGGTGCATGCGCCCCGTGCGGTGGATTCAGCCACGAACGAGCCCGGCCCCGAAGGACAGTCCAGCACTCGCAGGCCGGGCAGTCGCTCCGCAGGCAGCGAGAACATGGCCAGGTAATCACCGAGTTCCCGTCCGAAGAACTGCATCCCGTCCACGGTGAACAGCGGGCTTGGGGCCTGCGGTGCCATGCAGTTCAGCCTAGCGTGGCTTGGCCCGGCCCCTGCCTGTCGCTAGCCTGAAGGCTTCGAAAGGATCACCATGACCGAAGCCTCCCCCAACGCCTGCTCCGCTTCCGCCTGCTGCTGCCCCTGCAAGGGAGACATGGCTCGCATGAGTCGCACGATTCGCTGGATGCGGATCCTCCTGCTGGTCATCGCGGCATTCCTGATCCTGGCGATCGGGATCGGCATCGGCAAGGATCAGAGCCGCCGTGCCATGGGGCGAGGCATGGCCATGGCCGCTCTTCGAGGCCGCATGCCTGGTCCCATGCGAGGTCCGGAGGGCCCTGGTCCTGGTCAGCAGCCTGATCGGCCCATGGATGGCCCGGGCGGCGCTCGCGGCCGAGGCCGCAACTGAGAAGCCGGATCAGTTCGAGGCGGACTTCACCTGCACCACCAGTTGGCGTCGGTCAGCGGGGGGCGTGTCCTTTTCCCAGGGCCGGACCAGGGCGAAGGC
>CAIOTP010000191.1 GCA_903861235.1 uncultured bacterium
ATGACCGTCTATGACCGTCCCGGAGCGGCCCATGTCGACACCAAGGCGGACAGCACGCCCCTGACGGAGGCGGATCTGGCCTCGCACCGCTGTCTGGTCCTGGGTCTGGAGGGGATGCTTGCCGGCGTGCCCGTGGTCAGCGAGGAGGACGAGGCTTCGCTGGTCCACCGCAAGCCCCAAGGCCGATTCTGGCTGATCGACCCGCTGGACGGGACCAAGGAGTTCATCGCCCGCAACGGCGAGTTCACGGTGAATGTGGCGCTGGTGGAGCAGGGGAGGCCGGTGCTCGGGCTGGTCTTCGCGCCGGTGCTCGACGAGCTCTTCGTGGGCTCCGCGGAGGGTGCGGTGGTGCATCGTCACGGAGGCACGAAGCCGATCGCCGTGCAGCGTCCCCCGCATCGCCCTTTGCGGATCGTGGCGAGCAAGAGCCACATGAATCCGGAGACCCGAGCGTTCATCGATGGCCTGGGGCCTGCCGATCTGGTGCAGGCCGGAAGTTCGCTCAAGTTCTGCCGCGTGGCCGAGGGATCGGCTGACTGCTATCCGCGCCTGGGTCCCACCGCGGAGTGGGACACGGCCGCGGCGCAGGCGGTGGTGGAAGCGGCCGGTGGCGTGGTGACCACGATCGAGGGCGAGCCGCTGGTGTGCGGCAAGCCGGACCTGATCAACCCCTCCTTCGTCGCCTCGAGCGTGCCGTGGCGGCAGTTGACGAGCCGCTGAGGCATGACTGCGCCCTTCGCCATCGATCCGCCGCTGGTGCTGGCCGGAGCCTTCACGGGACTTGTGGTGGGCCTGACCGGGGTCGGGGGCGGTGCGCTGATGACGCCGATCCTGCTGATTTTCTTCGGCACCGCTCCGGCCACCGCCGTGGCCACCGATCTCTGGTTTGCGGCCGTCACCAAGCTGGTGGCCGTGCCGGTGCACCGCCAGGGCGGCCAGGTGGACTGGCAGGTGGTGCGAAGACTGTGGGCGGGAAGCCTGCCGGTGGCGCTGGCCACGGTGGCGCTGGTCGCCCTCGGCGGCCGGGTGGAGCGTGTCGAGTGGCTCACGCGAGCCATCGGTGTGGTGGTGCTGGTGACCGCGATGGGTCTGGTGGCGGGTCCGCTGCTGGGCCGTTGGGCCCGCTCGCGCCGCATCGCGGAACCCGAGCGGTTCAAGGCCCGTCAGCCCGCGCTCACGGTGACGGCGGGCGGTCTTCTGGGGCTGCTGGTGGCGCTCACCTCGGTGGGGGCGGGCGCGCTGGGCACGGTGCTGATGATCGCCCTCTATCCGCTTCGGATGACGCCGCACCGCCTGGTGGCCACCGACCTGGTGCACGCCATTCCACTGGCCATGGTGGCCGGCAGCGGCTATCTGATGGCGGGCATGGTGGACGGAACCATGCTGGTCAGCATGCTCGCAGGCTCCGTGCCCGCGGTGCTGCTGGGAAGCGTGCTGGCACGACGGACAAGTCCGCGCGGGCTCCGACTGGCGGTGGCGGCCGTGCTGGTGCTGGCGGCGATGAAGACGCTCTGGTGAAGCCTGATCAGACGGTGGCCTGGGGCACGGGCTCGCGGGTGGCGCCCAGGAACTCGACCGATCCGCTGCCGACGTCGTACATGGCGCCGGCCAATCCGATCTCGCCACGATCGACCATGTCGCGCAGCGTGGGACTCTGCTCGCGGATCAGCCGCATGACGTTTCGCACGTTCAGGGAGGCCACCCGGTCCACGAAGTCCGAATTGGCCGAGGTCCGGTCGCCGCGCTCCTGTCGCTCCAGTGCCACGGCCTCGCGGAGCGGATCGACCACATGGGGCAGGTTCTGAAGGCCCGTCGCCTGGCGGACATCGGCTCCCTTGTGCACGAAGTCACAGGCCGCCTTCACGGCGCCGCAGCTGGTGTGGCCAAGCACCAGGATCAGCTTGGCACCCGCCACCTTGCAGGCGAACTCCATGCTTCCGAGGGCCTCACGCGAGACGATGTTGCCTGCGAGCCGGCAGCTGAAGACGTCGCCGATGCCCAGGTCGAACAGCATCTCGACAGGCGCACGCGAGTCGATGCAGCTGAGCACCACCGCCATGGGGTGCTGGCCTTCGCTGGTGGCGTCCACCTGCCGCGCCAGGTCCCGGTGCAGCCGACGGCCGGACACGAAACGGTCGTTGCCTTCGCGGAGCAGGTGCAGCACGCGATCGGGCGTGAGCTTGGACTGCACCTCGCGGGTGCTCACGTCCACGTACTGGATGCGGTCGCGGAGCGCGTACTTGTCCTGGAACCCGATCAGGCTCACGCTGATGCCCCGGGCGGGGCCGGCCTCGTCGCGGAAGGCGCGGATCAGGCCCAGGATGTCGGGATCGATGTAGTCCGTGGTCCGGGCGTCGATCACCACCTGGTCGCCGCGGCCGAAGCGAGCCAGCGTCTCCTGCAGGGCGGCGCGATTGAGAAAGCTGACCTGGTTGGCCAGCTCGACCCGGTGGACCATGCCACTGGCGTGTTCCTCCTGGATGATCGTCATGCCACGGCGAAGGCTGCTCTGCAGCAGGAAGAGCAGGCTCACGGCCAGCCCGATGATCACGCCCAGCAGCAGATCCGTGAGCACGATGGCGGCCACCGTGACCACGAAGGGCACGAACTGGTTCAGGCCTTCCTTCAGCATCTTCCGGAAGATGGAAGGGTGGGCCAGCTTGAAGCCGGTCACCACCAGCACCGCGGCCAGCGCCGAGAGCGGGATGCGGTTCAGCAGCGTGGGCAGGGCGAAGACGCACACCACCAGCAGCATGCCGTGCGTGATGGCGGAGAGCCGCGTGCGGGCGCCGGCGTTCGCGTTCACCGAGCTTCGCACGATCACGGAGGTCATGGGCATGCCGCCGACCAGGCCTGCGGCCAGGTTGCCCACGCCCTGGGCGAGCAGCTCGCGATTGGGCGGCGAGACGCGCCGTTGCGGATCGAGCTTGTCGGTGGCCTCCAGGTTGAGCAGCGTCTCCAGGCTGGCCACGATGGCCAAGGTGATGGCGCCCAGATAGATCTTCGGGTTGGTCAGTTGCGAGAAGTCGGGAAGGGTGAAGATGGTGTCCCAGCCCTGGCCGTTCTGACCGAGCACGGGGACGTTCACGAGGTGCTTGTCACCCTCGATGGCCCAACTCCAGCCCATGGCACGGAAGAGTTCGTTGACGCCCACGCCCACCAGCACGGCGGCCAAGGGGGCGGGGAAGATGCTCTTCTTGAGCCTGCTCCGATCCCACGCGACGAGCAGGCCCAGGCATGCCAGACCCACCAGCGCCGCGCCGGGCAGGAAGGCCTGGGTCAGCTCGAGCAGCTCGGTGAAGGTGTTCCGACCATCCTCCTGGAAGAACGCGAAGTCGCCCTCGTAGTCGCTGTCATGCCCGACAAGGTGAGGAATCTGCTTCAGGATCAGGATCACGCCGATGGCGGCCAGGAGTCCCTTGATCACGTTGGTGGGGAAGTAGCTGGCCAGCACGCCGGCCTTCAGCAGTCCCATGCCCATCTGCAGCACGCCGCTGATGGCCACGGCGAGCAGGAACGCCTCGAAGGTGCCCAGCGTCTTCATCTGGGTGAGCACGATGGCCGTGAGGCCGGCTGCGGGG
>CAIOTP010000192.1 GCA_903861235.1 uncultured bacterium
CATCCACGCTCCCCTCTTTTCCACCCAAAAGGTCCTGCTCGGCAGAATCAACGGCAGTCATGAGCGTCTCCGCAGTTTTCTTCGCTGCGGAAGTCTCACCGGAGGGGGGCACTGCGGCCAGGTCCGTAAGCATCGTCTCTAGGCCACGCCGAGTGCCACGCAGCTCCATAAAGCCTGCGGCGGCATCGGGATTGCCACGGTCTTCGCCAATGCCGTCTTCGCAGCCATCACGGGCGTCTCCGTGGCCTCGGCGGATGCGCTGGCTCTCGCCCATGCCGAGAGCGCCCGCGTCCGTGTGCCGGTGGTGCGTGCGGCGGGTCCCATTCCGGACGCCATCCGGCTCGCGTCGGATGGTGCGGTGGAGCCGTTGGCCACCATCGCCGCGGATCCCTTCGCCAGCAGGAGCTTGCCAGCGCTGGCGGGTGGTGACGCCGCGCAGGACATCGAGTTCGACGCCTCGGGGGTCACCCACGTCGCACCCGGCCGGTACACGGGCCTGGTCTTCAACTCCGGCACGGTGATCCTGGATCCGGGCCTTCACCAGTTCGTCGGCGGCATCCAGCTGGAGGGGGACGCCGTCCTGCAGTTGGATCAGGCCACGATCCAGCTGCTGGAGGGGACTTCGCTCGAGCTTTCGGGTGGCGCCAGTCTGACGGGCACGCCCTCGGGAAGCTTGCTGGATTGGCCGGGTTACTGGCTGCTCCAGTCCGACGCGGCTCCCGCGCCTTGGCTGGTGTCCGGCAACGCGGTCGTCTCCGTGGTCGGCGACGTCTACGCGCCGGCTTCCACGCTCACCGCTCAGGATGCGGCGCAGATTTCCCTGGGCACCGCCGTGCTGGGCGGCGTGGTGGGTCGTGGCACGGCCCAGATCCAGAGCACGGACGACATCGACGCGCTCCGCACCGATCCCGTCCCCGGCCGGGCGCGGCTGGTCCGCTGAGGCCACCTCCTTGCCAGCCCAGCGCGACCGCCGGTGAAGAACCCGACCGCCATGCTCTCACGCCTCACGCTGGCCCACTGGCCGGCCGGTGAACGCAGCACGCTGCTCGGAGCGTCTCTGGCGCTGCTCGGCAGCTTCTTCGTGATCGCCACCTGGAGTCTGGTGATCCTGCCGGTGCAGCGCGCCTTCGCCATGCCCGCGGAAGGCGAGATCATCCTGCGCCAGTTGCCGGATGTGGCGGGGTTGCTGGTGATTCTGGCGGTGGGCGTGTTCGGCGCCTCCGTGTCCGGCTCGCGGCTGCTTGCCGTGGCGGCCGCGGTCACGCTGCCCGGGGCGCTGTTGGCCACGCTGGCGCCCTCGCCCGGGTGGCTTCTGCTGGGGGCGAGCCTGATGAACGTGGGCCGAAGCGTGGTCAGCGTGGCGGCGTTCGCCTCGGTCGGCGCCGTCATCCGCCACGAGGGTCGCCGCACTTCCGCCTTCGCCACGCTGGGCGCCATGCCACCGGTGGCGTTCATCACGGGACCGGTGGTGGGGGCCTGGCTCCTGGATGCCGGCGACTGGCGATGGGTCGGCGGGTGCTGGTGCGCGGGCGCCGCGATGATCGGCCTGGCCGCGTGGCTTTCGCAGGGTGCGGCCGCGCCGGCGCCTGCGGATGCGCCGCGTGAACGCAAGGAACCGTGGACGCCGTTGGTGGGCGGCATCACGCTCGTGTCCGTGGTGCAGTGGCTGGGGGCCCTCGCTCAGCATGGTTGGCGATCCACGCCCGCGCTGGCATGGGCGGGCGGCATGCTGGCCGTCGGCGCGATCTGGTTCGTGCTCACGCGGTGGTTGCCCAAGCCCAGCGTGGATGGTCGAGTGTTGAAGGTCCCCGGGTTGCTGCCCATCCTGCTCGTCGGCCTGATCTCCCAGTGCGGCGACCTGTGGTTCTATGTGGCCGCCCTCGCCCGATTCGTGCACGGCCTCGAGCCTCTGCAGGTCTCGCTGGCCATGCTGGTCGCGCAGTTCGCCAGTCTGCTGGGCGCCTGTCTGGCGGGTTGGCTCATCCGGAGGTCAGGGCTTCGGCTGGCGGGCACACTGTTGATGGCGATCTACGCGCTGGCCATGTTCCTTTCGGGTCTGCAGACACCGCAGCAACCGCTCTGGATCGCCATCGGCGTGCTCTGCCTGGCGGCACCGGCGGAGATCGGTGCGGGCGTCTGCGTCTCCCAGGCCATCATGTCGCGTGCACCGCCGGGCATGGATCGACAGGTGTCCTCCTACCGCAGCGCAGCCACGGGCGTGGGCAACGCCCTCGCCCTGCTGCTGGTGGCGTCTTCCGTGGGGTACGCCATGTCCAACTCGATGCGTCAGGAAGCCACGGCTCGCCACGCCTCGCCCGAGCAGGTGGAGGCGCTGGCCACCGCCGTGCGCGACAATGTGCCCACCGGCCAGATCGGTCGCGAGCTGGATCTGAGGCCGGAGCGGGTGGAGGAACTCCGCCAGGTCCGGCGCGAGGTCATGCTGCATGGCTACCGCGTTCACGGCTGGGTCAGTGGCATCGTGATGACCGTGGCCGCGATCAGCTTCTGGCTGGTGCGGCGCGACGATGCACCGGCCCAGAGCTGATCAGGGAGCGGGCCGCGCTCGCGGCGGATCACGCCGGGCCATCCAGAAGCCCGCGGCCGCGGCCAGGATGACCGCGCCGCACAC
>CAIOTP010000193.1 GCA_903861235.1 uncultured bacterium
CCACTCCTTCCAGTTGCGGTCGCTGAAGCGGAAGGCGATGTCGTCGCTCAGGCGGTAGTTCTTGAGCAGCAGCGCCATGGGCGGCTTGCCAGCGGGCATGCCATGGGCGGGCACGCGATAGAGATAGTTGGGGCTGCGGAAGCCCAGCAGGCGATCCACACCCTCGCAGATCACGCCGCGGTGGCGGCCCATCCATGCGATGTGGCCTCCGACCTCGTTGGAATAGATGAGCTCGGTGTTGCGGAACACCTTCGGCGTCTGGCCGAAGAGCCGCTGCACCATGCCCTCCTGGATCGCGACCTGCTCCTCGAACTCCGAACGGCTGAAGAGGAAGCTGAGCGAGTGGTGGCTGGTCTCCGCGATGAACTCGCAGGCGCCGGTGTCGGCCAGCCGCTTGAACAGGTCGATCACGTCCGGAGCCCACTGCTCGAACTGCTGCAGGGCCACGCCGCTGATCGCGTAGCTCACCCGGAACCGGCCCTGATGCCGCTGCACCAGATCGAGGATCTTCGCCGTCGCGGGCCGGTAGCACTTGTCCGCGACCTTTCGCAGGATGCTCTCGTTGGCGGTGGCGTCGAAGTAGAAGGGGTCGGTGTCGAACACCGAATAGCGGCGCAGCCGGAAGGGCTGGTGCACCTGGAAGTAGAAGCAGACCGACGCCATGGGGTTCGCAGTCTAGGTCCAAACAAAGGGACGGGCCTACTTATCGGCAACACGCCAGAGGCCTTCCGATAAGTAGGCCCGTCCCTATTCTTGGAATCATGGACAAGATGATGATCGCCGCCGAGATCGCCAAGGTCGCCCTGCTGCACGGGACCTTCACCCTTCGAAGCGGAAAGACCAGCCACTACTACCTGGACAAGTACCTCTTCAGCACGCGGCCCGAGATCCTGCGGGAGCTGGGCGCCATGTTCGCCTCGCGCGTGCCCCCCGGCACCGTGCGCCTGGCCGGCGCCGAGCTCGGCGGCATTCCCCTGGTGAGCGCCGCCAGCATGGCCAGCGGCCTGCCCTGTCTGTTCGTGCGGAACGCGAAGAAGGACTACGGCACCAGCAAGCAGCTTGAGGGACGGCTGGAAAGGGGTGACCGGATCATGTTCGTGGAGGATGTGGCCACCACCGGCGGCCAGGCTCTGGAGGCGGCGAAGGTGCTCCGAGACGCTGGAGCCGAGGTGGTCAAGATCGTCTGCACCATCGACCGCATGGAGGGCGCCCGCGAGAACGTGGAACGGGAAGGCTTCGCCTTCGAGTCGCTGTTCACCGTGCACGACCTGGGCATCGTGCCGGAAGCGGCGGCCTCCGCCGGCCGCTGAGATGGCGGACTTCCCCCTCACCGTCGTCGTCTGCACCTACAACCGCCCTGACGCGCTGCGTGCGGTGCTAGCCGGCCTCCGCGACCAGTCCCGATCCGACTTCGAGGTGATCGTGGCGGACGACGGCAGCGGCGAACCGACCCGTGCCGTGGTGCAGGGCATGATGCCTGCCCTCCAGGGACGCCTCCGCCACGCGTGGCAGGAGGACCGCGGCTTTCGCGTGGCCGCCGCGCGAAACCTGGCTGCAAGCCAGGCCCGCTCGCCGTATCTGGTCTTTCTTGACGGCGACTGCGTGCCGAGGACGAGCTTCGTCCACGCCTACATCCGGCTCATGCATCCGAACCTGCTCATTCGTGGCAGCCGCGTGCTGTGCGACCAGCGTCTGACGCGCATGATCGAGTCGGGCGAAGCGGTTGACGCGCACCGCTGGACCCTGGACCAGCTTCGCTCCTGGCGCCGTGCTGGACACCTCAACCGACTGGGTCCCCTGCGACGAGGCTTCGTGGACGGACTCCGCATGCTGGCCAGCCGCACACGACCACGGAACTGGAAACTGCTCCGAGGCTGCAACTTCATGGTTCCCGCCGAGGCCTATCGCGCCGTCGGAGGCTGCGACGAGACCTTCGAGGGATGGGGCTTCGAGGACAGCGACCTCTGCATCCGGCTGATGAACCAGGGGCTTCGCATCCGCCGCGCCGCCGCCGATGCTTGCGTGCTCCACCTGTGGCACCGGGAGAACGATCGCCGATTCGAGGGCGAAAATCTCGCCAGGCTCGAGGCCACGCTCCGCAGTGGTCGCACCCGACCCGCCCGAGGGATGCAGACACGGGATCGATCGGCATGAGCCGCACTGCCGGAGCACGCCGCCTGTCCCTGATGCTCGGGGCCATCCTGCTTGCCGCTGCCGTGTGGAGCGTGGCCTCCAATCGTGCGCTGCTGGAGACCGCATGGCAGAGCCTGAAGCATCCACCCGCAGGGTGGACCGTCGCCTTGCCCGCAGCGATCCTGGCCTCGTTCGCCTCGACCGCCGCGGGGCTTCGGTGGCTCACCAACCGGGTGACCCCGATCGGCAGCGTGGGTTGGAGCGAGATGTTCCAAATCACCCTGGCCAGCAGCCTGGGCAACCTGGTGCCGATGCAGGCCGGCATGGTGGGCAGGATCGCGTATCTGCACCGGGTGCACCGGATCCCCGTCACCGTGGGCGTGCTCCTGGCCGTGCAGAGCACGCTGCTCACCTTCGCGGCCCTGGCGTGGATGGGCGTCGTCATGCTCCTGATCCGACTGGGTGGACTGTCATGGTTGGCCGTTCCGGCTTCCGTGCTGGTGCCAGGCAGCCTCATCTGGGTGGGCCCGGCCTCGGGCTGGGCGTTCCGAGCCGCGTTCACCTCGCGACTGCTGGACACGCTGCTCTCGGCCGTTCGCACGGCCGCGGCTTTCGAACTGGTCGGGGTGCCCATCTCCCCGCTGGCGGCTCTGGCCTTCGCCCTGGCCGCCCAGTTGGCGAACGCCGTGCCCATGATCGGGAACGGTCTGGGCATCCGGGAGTGGGTGGTGGCACTGCTCGCCCCCACCGTGGCCGGACTGTCCACACAGGAAGCGCTTGCCGCCGAACTGGTGCATCGGGCGGTGGAGATCACGCTGATCGTGCCGGGCGGCCTGATCGCGAGCGTGCCCCTGGCACGACGGTTCGCTCAGGCGGCACGGCTGCGGCCCACGGACGGCGAGCCGACCACGGCCCTCTGATTCAGCGCGAAGTGGGCAGCACCATTTCCGGCGCCACGGTCCCGCCGAGCACCGAGGGCGCATCGCCGATCTGCTGCAGCTCGGAGGCCGCGCGGGCCTTCGCCTCGAGCAAGGCCCGCACCGCCTGGGCCCGCAGGGCGAGCGAGCGGGCCTGAACCGCCGCCTTCTGCTTGGCGGCCGCATCCTGCCGCATGGGTTCCGTCGCCGAGGCGCCGGCCGCGGCCGTGGCCGCCGCGCTCGCGGACTCGCTGGCACCGGAAGCCTCGCCGATCGCGGCTTCCAGCAGCGGATCCTGCGGAGACTCGATCCAGCGAAGCATGAGGCTGGTCCGCACGGCGGGGTCGGTGGACGTCTTGGCCTGGTCGATCATGGGCTTCAGGGCCGCAAGCCGGGTCGACGGAAGGACCATGAGCGCCCATGCCTGGGCCGCAGGCGTGAGTCTGGACCAGCCCGCGTTCACGGCGGCCCACCCTCGGTCGATCTCGGCCTGGTCCAGGCGCACCATGAAGCTGTTTCGATTCTTGTCCTCCGCCTTCGCTTCACCCGCCGCCGCTTCCGGCTCGGCGACCTGATCGAGCGCCAAGGCCAGCGAGACGAGCTTGGCCACCTCTTCGGGATGGTCGGGATGCGTGATCTCGCTGATGGCGTCCTCGATCCAGCCGCGGGTGACATCCATGGACGCCATGCTGACCACCTTGGATTCGCCGGACGCGCCCAGGAAGCCTCGGAACATGGCGTTCTCGGTGACCCGGAAGTTGGTGTACACGCGGACGCGCACATAGAGCCCCGACACCGCATGGGTGATCATCTCGTCCAGCACCGGGGTCCGGGCCACGTCCACGCTGAACTTCATCGACTGGTTGGGCTGCAGGCGAAGCGCCCGGTCGATGGGTATGACGATTGGAGGCGGGAAGGTGGTGGGCTGCGAGAGAGGCGTGATCTCGAACAGGAGGGCGGCACGGGTCTCCAGAGGTCCTGCAGGCGTCAGGGCGAGCGTGGTTCCCGAGCGGTTGCTCAGGTTCAGCTCCAACGACTGCCTCCCGAAGATGCCGCCCGTGAATCGCAGCTCGGCATCGCAGGTGATCATCCGACCCTCGTCCGCGGCGAGCTTCCACACGAAGGCCGGCATGCCGTTGACCGCGTTGCGGATGGCCAGACCCTCGGTGGAGGGCTCCACGGCCTCGGGCCGGATCCTCCACAGGCAGTCCGCGGCGTACAGGCCGAAGGCGTTGTTGCGATTGGCCCGCACCACGCTCAGCAGCGTGCGCTCCGCCTCGTCCTTGCGACCCAGCGACTGCAGCGCCAGGCCCAGACCGATCTTCGCCACCGCGTCCTGCTCGGCGATCGGTTCCAGATCCTTCACCGCCTCCTCCGAGAAGTTGCCTCGAAGCTTGGTCCAGCCGGCGAAGCGAGCCTTCGCGCGGTCGCTGAGCGGCTCGATCTTGTCCACGGCCTCGAGCAGAGGCTGCACCTTGCTCAGGTCACCCACCGTGACATGCAGGAGCGCCTGCTGCAGATCGATGGCCGACTGCACCTTGGGTTCCTCGCCGGCCGCGGACCGTTCGGATTCAAGACTGGCCACCGCCGATCGAAGAGCTCGCTGCGCGTCCGGCAGCTGGCCACTGGAGGCCATCGCCGCATGGACGGTGTGCAGCGAAGCGGGCAGCGCCACCAGACCCCGGGTGCGTTGGGCGGTGCCCCCGGCGCCTCCGGCCGCCTCGCTCGCCTGCTGGAGCAGTGCCGTGTCGACCTCGGCCTGCCGTGCCGTGGCCAGTTCGCTGGCCTTGCCATGCTGCCGCGTGCCCCAGAGGGCCAGCATCTGCTCCGAGAGCAGTTCGTCGATCCGCTCGAAGACGAAGTCCCGCCTGGCCACCTGGACCGCGATGGCGTAGAGCTTCTCCGCTTCCGGGTAGAGGCCCTCCGCCATGCAGAGACGCGCCAGCGACGCGAGGCTGGAGATGTTGGTGGGCTCGGCGGCGATCGAAGCCACCAGCGCCTTGGCCAGTTCGCCGGCAGGCACATTGCTCGAGGCCGCGATGCCCGCCAGCGCTTCCGCCGGCGGCGGATAGGAAGGATCGCACAGGAGAGCCTCCCGCATGGACCGTTGCGCGTCGTCGGCCTGACCGGCTCGACGCTCGAGCAACGCCCGGTCGAACATCAGGCGTGCATCGATCGCCCGTCCATCGATCGGGGCCCGCTTCTCGCGCTGCTCGCCCGAGAGCGCCTTCTTGAACGCGGCGATGCGCGCCTCGCTGGTCCGCTGACGATCGATGGCCTGCGTGAACAGGGAAAGCCAGATGACGGGGTCCGGTGGATCGAACTGGGAGAGACGCTTCGAGGCCTCGCGACTGGCGGAGACGGCCTCGGGGAAGCCGTCTCCGGCCGACTCGGCGATCTCCAGCAGCACACGCCAACCGTCCGGATCCTTGGGGGTCATCTCGGCTGCCTCGCGGGCCAGATCCACCGCGCCCTCGAAACTGGCCGCCGAAGGGGTGTCCGGATCGGCGACCAGCCGGATGGCCGCACGGCTCCAGGCCTCGCTCAGGCGGACGCGGGATTCGACTTCGGCCACATCCTGGGCCAAGCCGAGAGCCGCTCCTGCCGCAAGAAGGGCCAAACCGTGCATCATTTCAGGAGTGTAGCCCGCGGAGCGTTGACACCTTCGACTGGGACGGGGTACCGTCTCCCTTCCATGTCGCTCCGAACCTTCTGTGCCGCCCTGGTGCTGGTCGTGGCCACCCCGGCCCTGGCCGACTCGCAGGCCAAGCCGCTCTCCGCGCAGCAGCTTTCCATCTCGGCCCCCCCGGCGCCGGGATCTCCGGACCACAAGGCGATCGCGGAGTACGTGAAGCATTGGATGGACCTGGTCACCGCGGGGGATCCCGCCAAGGTGAAGGAGGCCAGGAAGGAACTCTCCTCTTCCCTGCGAAAGCCCGAGGCCACCCCGGTGTTCCACCGGCTCTTCTTCGAGATCGCCTCGCCCCAGGTCAACAAGGCCCTCGAGGCGGACGACGCCTACCGCGCCTCCAACGCCCTCATGGTCATGCGTTGGGTCAGGACGCCCGAGGCGTTCGAACTGGTCCGTCAGCAGTGCGATCCCAGGCGCCAGAAGGATGTGCGGATCCGCGCAGCCGCGGCCAACCTGCTGCCCGCCATGGTGGACGGCGGCTGCGTGCCCGCCGCCCAGATGGATGCGGCGGCCACTCGCCTGGCCGAGCTTGCCGCGTCGGAGACCGACTGGGTGGTGGTGTCCCAGGAGATGGCGGCCATGAGCCGCCTGGCCGCCGCCACGAACGAGGCGAAGATGGCCCCGCAGACCGCGGCCATTCGACTGGACCTGATCAAGGCCCTGGGTTCGGTGGTGAACCGCATGGGAAGCGGCAAGGACAAGTCCGCCGCTCCAGCCTGCTACCGAGGCCTGATCGCGGTGCGGGACCAGGTCATGGTGATGAGCCAGGGCGAGACCTCCAAGGCCGCGGAGAAGCTGATGCCCATCCTGCAGAAGGTCGAATCGATTCCCGAGGCCAACGGCGACGACCTCACGGGCGACGAACTGGAGTGGCGCGGCGCCCGCAAGGTGGCGGACACCCTGAAGAAGCTGCTGGCGTCACGCGGGGCCCGCTGACGGCCCGCGTCCGACGCCGCCATGCGATTCGTCGGACCCCTGCTGCTGCTGATCGCCCTGCTGCTGGGATCGCTCTGGCTGGATCGATCGCCCCCGCGAGCGGACCTGGTCATGGCCCACTCGGCCGAGGCCTTCACCCTGGATCCCCAGCGTCTCTCGCATCAGCACGACGTGCGGACGGCACGCGCCCTGTTCGAGGGACTCACGGAGATCGACGGCCAGTCGGGCGAGCCCGTGCCCGCGGCCGCCGAATCCTGGACCTGCAGCGCCGACGGCCTGACCTGGATCTTCCGCCTGCGTGACGGGCTGCTCTGGAGCGACGGTTCACCCGTGGAGGCGGATGACTTCGTCTACG
This sequence comes from uncultured bacterium, assembly GCA_903861235.1. GTDB lineage: Bacteria > Planctomycetota > Phycisphaerae > Phycisphaerales > SM1A02 > SYAC01. The sequence continues at coordinate 7,034 of CAIOTP010000193.1, forward strand.
CCTGGCGACGCGCGCTCCTGCCCGACCTGGCGGCGGACTACAGCGGATTTCTCCTGCCGATTCGGGGAGCGAGGGCGTTCTTCGAATGGCGCACGGGAGCGCTGCAGGGCTTCGCGAAATCGACCGGTGGTGCGGAGGCGGCGTCGGCGCTCTGGGCGGAGACGCTGCGGCGGTTCCAGGAAGGCGTGGGCCTTCACGCTCCTGACCCGCGCACGCTCGTGGTGCAGCTGGAGCGACCCGTGCCCTACTGGGCGGACCTCTGCGCGTTCCCTTCCATGTTCCCGGTGCCTCGGCACCTGGTGGAGCGCTTCACCCGACTCAGTCCCGCGACAGGCATGCTGCAGCAGGACGCGGGCTGGACCAAGGCAGGCACCCTGGTGAGCAACGGGCCCTTCACGCTGGCCTCCTGGCGGCCCAAGCGACTCATCCGCCTCGAGCGGAATCCGAGGCACCGGTCGGCATCCACCGTGCCATGCCGGACGATCGACATCCTGCCGATCGAGGATCCCAACACCACCGTGCTGGCCTTCGAGAACGGCGCGGTGGACTGGGTCACCGACACGCTGGCGGAGTACCGCAGCGACCTGTTCGACCAGGCCAAGGCCGGGCGACGGCAGGATCTGCACGTGCTCGACGCGTTCGGCACGGACTTCTTCAGCTTCAACTGCAGGCCGCATCTGGCGGACGGTCGGGCCAATCCGTTCGCCCAGGCGGCCGTGCGCCGGGCCTTCGCGCTCAGCGTGGATCGCCAGGCCCTCGTGGACCGGATCACGCGGCTGGGCGAGCGCGTGGCCACCACGCTGGTGCCGCCCGGATCGATCCCCGGCTACGAGGGTCCGAAGGGTCTGGGCCGGGATCCCGACCGTGCCCGCACGGAGTTGCAGGCGGCAGGCTGGCGAAGGACGGACCAGGGCTGGGTGAACGCGGCGGGTGATCGCTTCCCCACGGTGGAGGTGCTCTACGCCACCAACAGCCCCCGCTACCGCGACCTGAGCACGGCGTTGGCGGACATGTGGACCAGGGAGCTCGGCGTTCCCTGCGTCACACGGAGCCTGGATCCCCGCGCCTACCGGGACGCGCTGCAGCGAGGCGACTTCATGATCGCCCGCGGAGGCTGGTACGGCGACTACGGCGATCCCACGACCTGGCTCGACCTGTCCCGACGCGACGACGGCAACAACGACCGTGGGTTCGACCTTCCGGCCTACGACGCTCTGCTCGACCGAGCCGCGGCCGAACTCGACCCGGCACGCCGCCTTCGCGCGTTGGCCGACGCCGAGCGACTGCTCATGGACGAGCAGGTCCCGATCCTGCCGATCTGCCACTACGTAACCGTCTACATGTACGACCCCGACCGCCTGCAGGGCATCAGCCGCCACCCTCGTCTGGAGCAGTATCCGGGTCGCCTTCGCAAGGCCGGTCACTGACCCAGCCGGATGCGCGGGTCCACCCACGCATACAGCAGGTCCACCACCAGGTTGAGCAGCGCCACCAGCAGGCCGTAGGTCAGCGTGATGCCCATCACCATGGTCAGATCCTTGCCCAGCACCGCGTCCACAAAGTGACGCCCCAGGCCGGGGACCGCGAAGACCTTCTCCACCACGAAGCTCCCGGTCAGCGCCATGGCCGTGGCAGGACCGAGCCAGCTCAGCACCGGAAGCAGCGCATTGCGGAGCGCGTGACGCCAGGCGGCCTGCGGGCGGGAGAGTCCCTTCGCGCGCGCCGTGCGCACATGGTCGCTGGCCATCTGCTCGATCATGCCCACGCGGGTCATGCGGGCGATGGTGGCTGCGAAGGGGAGCGAGAGCGCCAGCGCCGGAAGCAGCAACTGCTCCAGCGAGCCCCAGCCCCCCACGGGAAACCATCGCAACCGGGCGGCGAACACCATGAGCAGCGCGGCGCCGATGACGAAGCTGGGCACGCTCACGCCAACCATGGCCAGCACCTGCGACACCGCGTCAGGCCAGCCCCGCGGATGGAGCCCCCCCAGGGTGCCTGCCGCCAGGCCGATGGCCATGGCCAGCAGCATGGCCGCCGTGCCCAGGGTCACGCTCACCGGCAGGGCGTCGCGAAGAATCTCGTTGACCGTCCAGTCCGGCTGACGAAGGCTCGGGCCCAGATCGAACGGACGGTCGGCATGTCCCAGCACCCAGCTCACGCCACTCGCCTTGCCCAGGTACTCCAGATAGAACGCCGCCGGATCGTCCAGGCGGTACTGACGCTGCATGGCCTCGACCACTTCGGGGGGCGGCCGACGGCCTTCGGCACTCTCCAGCGGGTTGCCGGGAGCCAGCCAGACCAACGCAAAGGTGAGCGTGTAGATCGCCAGCAGCAGCGGAGGAAGAACCAGCAGGCGGCGGAGCAGAAAGGGCAGCATGCGTCGAGGGCACCTTACACTGCCCGCGGACATGGCCCACCGCATCCGATTCCTCATGGCAGCCTGGTTCATGGCGGCTGCGGCCTCGCTCGCGGGGTGTCACACCACCGAAGGCCCGGCGGTGCTGCAGATCGACGGCGGCGACTACGACCAGGCGTTCGCGGCCTGTCTGGTGGTGGGTCGGGACATGGACATGCCTCCCGCCCTGGCGGATCGCGGCAACGGCATCATCGAGACCGAGCCGCGTTCCATGGGAAGCCTGCTGGAGCCCTGGCGCATGGACACCTCGGGGCCTTCCCAGGGACTCGAGAGCACCCTGCAGTTCCAACGACGGCGTGTGCGCTTCGTCTTCCTTCCCGAGGGGTTCGAACCGTCCGCCATCGACGGTCAGTCGCCCTTCGACGGCGGCGCCAGCCCGGGATCACCGGCGGACACGGGTCGCTTCGACCTGGAACGGCATGCAGGTCCGCTGGAACTCCGCTGCGTGGTGGTGATCGAGCGTGGCTTCACGCCTGGCATCCGCCCCAGCACCTGGTCGTCCACGCTGGCCACCCGCTCGACCGATCCGCCGCCGCAGGGCAAGCCGGACGGCACGGTTCGTCGGCCCACCCAGTGGACGCCGGTGGGTCGCGACGAGGCCGCGGAGCGCACGCTTCTGACTCGGGTGCAGGCCCGGATTCAGGAGCAGAACCAGGCGGAGGCCGAATCCGTCACTTCAGCCCCGCCAGGCGACGCACCGTCGTCATGAAGTTGCGCTTCAGCGCCGCGTGCATGGTCGTGGTGGTGATCACGAAGATCGTCACGGCCATGGTGGTGCCCACCACGAACGCGATCAACGCGCCCTGCGGCTCCGCCAGTTGACCCGGCACGGCGCTGGCCGGCTGAACCGCGGCCCAGGCCAGGTTCACCGGGCTGAGGCAGGTGATGACCGGGCCCACCAGAGGAATGTCCTTGCCCGTGGCCAGCCCGCAGAGCCCCAGCACCAGCACCGTGGCCGCCACCACCCCCAGGGCTCCGACCGTGCTGCCGATCACGCCACGGCTGCCCACGCTCCAGGAGAGCCCGCACATGCATGCGAACGCCATGAACGCCGCAAAGGAGGGGCCGAACACCAACGCGGCAGGCACCAGCACGAGCGGTTCGTCGATCTTGACGGTGCCCACGATCGCAAGGGTGCTGGTCGACGGTGCGCCGAATCCGCCCGCCGACATGTACCCGGCGCCCAGAAGAAGCGTCAGGGTGGGCGCGGCCAGGGCGGGCCAAAGCGCGGCCAGCAGCCCCCGCAACTTGCCCGAGAGGTAGGGACCGGGCTGGATCGGCGTGGTCAGCAGGATGTCGAGCGATCCGTCCTCGCGCTCCCGGCTCACGGCCGTGGCGCTGGCGCTGATGGCCACCAGCAGCGACAGCACCACCTCGCCCATGACCAGGCCACCCAGGGCCAGTCGCGTGGTGTTGGTGTCCAGCGTGCCCGAGCGATGCAGGCCCAGCACGGTGACCGCCGCACCCACCCCCACCGCCAGCACGACCCAACGCCCGATGCCCGCCAGCGGCGTGGAGACCCGAAGGCTGGCCTCCCGCCACGCCACCGGGTTCTGCCAGACCCTTCGTGGCGTGCGCTCGCCCTTGCTGCTGACGCGCCGGAGGAAGCGTGACAGCCCTCCCGTGGACGCCTCGCTGCGGGCACCGACCAGGCGGACGCGGAGCGTCGCCAGCGTGAGCAGCAGAAGCGATGCCAGGCTGGCACCGATGGTCATGGCCAGAAGCGGCCTGCCCAGCCAGAGTCGTGTCAGGAAGCCGGCGTCGGCCGTCCCGAGATCCCACGGCTGGTAGGCGTCGGCGTTGAGTTCGCTGTGCAGCGCCAGAAAGGGGTTCAGCGGCGTCATCACCGTGGTGTGCACCGCATCCAGACCCACCGCCACCGGCTGCTGCAGGGCACGATCCGCCGCCCAGGTGGCGAAGAGCGTGAGCACCGTGGCCGCGTAGAAGGCGACCACGCCGCGCTTGCCGGCACTTCGCATCACGCCCAGCGACACGGCCACGCTGCCCAGGAAGAGTGCGCTGCACGCGCTCACACCCAGGCTGGCGACCACGCTGCCCGTGCGGACGCCGCCGAAGAGCCGGATCAGGATGCAGAGCGGCAGCGCCGCCAGCAGCAGTGCCAGGGCGAAGAAGAGTCGCCCGGCCAGGTTGCCCAGCACGATCTGGACGCTGTTGAGCGGGGTGGTGACCAGGATCTCCCAGGTGCGCGGGTTGCTCTCCTGGGCGATCGCACCGGCCATGAAGAGCGGCGTGAGAAGGCAGATGGCCGCGAGCTGGCCGTAGCTGATCAGCATGAAGGCCTTCGCGCCGCTCTGGGCCATCTCGCGAAGCGAGCCACTGCCGCTGGGGAGCGAGAGGATCATCACCACGATCATCAGGCCGCCCAGGACCCCCGCTCGCAGGACCAGGTCGCGCGGCCGTCGCCCCGCTCCGAAGACCAGCCGCGCAGCCAGCGGATTGGTGGGCAGCAGGTCACTGAGCCAGCGGAGGGCTGCGGGCACCGGACCAGTCTATGAAAGGCGGTCCGAGACCCTGCTTTGACCTGAACGCGGCAAACGCCGATACTGGAGACATCCCGCCGGCTTCGTGCCGGCGATCCTCTCCTCTTCTCGGCCTCCGCCCGCCCGCGGGGCGCGCCGTTCGGACACGCTCATGAACACGCTCTCCACACCCCTGGTGGTGTCTTTGGCCCAAGCCGGCCCACAGGCCGGCGGCGGACCCTTCTCGGCGCTGCTGCCGGGCATCGTGCTGATCGCCGGCGGACTGCTGCTGGCCTTCGGCGTCTACCGGCTCGCCCGAGCCCGGAAGGAAGCCCAGCAGCTGCTGACCACCACCACGGCCGAAGCGGAGGCCCGGGCCCGCACGATCGAACTGGATGCCGAGCGACGCGCCGCGGAGCGTCGCGTGGAGCTGGACGCCCAGGTGGCCAAGGCTCTGGGCGAGATCCAGGAGTCCCAGTCCCGCGCAGCCCGCCGCGAGGAGGCGCTGGACCGCAAGATGGACCAGCTGGGCCAGCGCGAGCAGCGGCTGGACGATCGTGACGCCGCCCTGAAGGCCGACGAGGCGCGACAGCGCGAGGCCGCCGACGCGCTCGATCGCGAGCGAGGGGTCCTTCGAGACCGCATGGCTTCCATCGCCGGGATGACCCAGGAGGAGGCCCGTCGGCAGGTGATGGAGGAGGTCCGTCAGTCCGCCGAACGCGAGGCCGCCCTGCTTCGCCAGCAGGTGGTGCTGAAGGCCGAGGCGGGAGCCCGCGAACAGGCCCGCGAGATCCTGCTCATGTCCATCCAGCGCTACGCCGGCGAGTGCAGCAGCGACAGCACCGTCCGCAGCATCAAGGTGCCCAGCGAGGACCTCAAGGGTCGCGTGATCGGCCGGGAGGGCCGGAACATCCGGCACTTCGAGAAGGTGACCGGGGTGGACGTGCTCATCGACGACACGCCCGGCGTGATCGCGGTGAGCTGCTTCGACCGGGTCCGGCAGGCCGTGGCCGCGGAGGCCCTGCAGAAGCTGGTGAACGACGGACGCATCCACCCGGCCCGCATCGACGAGGTGGTGGAGCAGGTGCGACGGGACATCGACGACCGCATCGTGAAGGCCGGCCAGGAGGCCGCCATGGAGGCGGACGTGCGCGGCCTGCACCCGAAGGTGATCGAGATGATGGGCCGCCTGCACTTCCGCACCAGCTACGGGCAGAACGTGCTTCGACACTCGATCGAGGTGGCGTATCTCTGCCAGCTGATCGCGGGACAGCTGGGTCTGGATGCCGCCACCGCTCGGCGTGCAGGCTTCCTGCACGACATCGGCAAGGCCA
>CAIOTP010000194.1 GCA_903861235.1 uncultured bacterium
CACCTCCGCAGGCAACAACGGCAACGACACCGATCCCGCCACCAGCCGACTGGGCGCCCCGGCCGACGCGCTTCAGGTGATCGCCTGCGGCGCCACCTCCATCGCCGGCATGATCACCAGCTTCTCGTCGGACGGTCCCAGCGCCGACGGCAGGGTCAAGCCGGAACTGGTGGCATGCGGCTCGAGCACGGCCACCGTGAACGCCGATGGCACCACGGGACTTCGTTTCCTCAGCGGCACCAGCCTGAGCACTCCGCTGGTCGCGGGGTTGACGGCGTGCGTGCTCGCGGCCCGTCCGGGACTGGACGTGGAGGGGATGCGGGCCACGCTCTTCGCCACCGCGTCGAACGCGGTCGACGGCGTCGCACGCCATGATCCGCTCTTCCGATACGGGTATGGCCTGCCCCGGGGCTACCTGGCCGCTCTGCCGGTCTGCGGCGCGGATCTGGATCGAAACGGCCATGTGGACGCCGCCGATCTGGGGGCCTTGCTCGTGCTTTTCGGTGGCGCCGACCTTCGCGGCGATCTGGACGGCAGCGGTTGGGTGGATGCCGCGGACCTGGGCACCTTGCTCACGGCCTTCGGTCCATGCCTCTGACGCGGTCCATCCACGAATGCGTGACACTCGCCCGCGTCTGCCGACTCCTCGCACCGCCTCCATCCCGGAATCCGGGAACTGGCCCGACCGATCCATCGAATGATCGGGGTCCGACGCCTGGATGTTCCAGGGGAGCGTCGGCGTGTCTGGGAGGGATGTCATTCGGAGAACGGAACGAAGCGCAAGGTCCATGGGACCGGCGCCCGCCCCTGCCTCCTGAGTGCACGGTTTCGGAGGGAAGTCCACATGCAGGCTCTCGGTGGAGGTTCGACGGCTGTCGCCTTGCTGGCGGCGTGTGCAGGCTTGGCGGCATCCGCCAGTGGCCAAAGCATGCAACTTCGTGACCTGGGCTCGGGAAGCCGTGCGACCGGCGTGGACGACGGCGGAAACGTGATCGGCACCTTCCGCGGCGCAAGCACCGGCGAACTCTGGAACGTCCGCTGGTGGGGCCGTGACGGCGCCGTGCGCTCGCTTCCCGGCACCACCACGCAGGTGCGCTATGTGGCGGATGAATCTGGTCCTGCCATCGCCGGGAACGGCAGCCGCATCGGCGTCTCCGTGGATCCGGTGAGTCCGACAGCCTGGTGGATCGGCACCGGCGGCTCGGCGTCGGAATGGACTCAGTACACCAGCACGGGAGCCGCCCGGGTCCATGGCCTGTCCGCGGACGGAGCCGTGGCGGTGGGCACGCAAGGGGCCATCAGCACCAACCAGGAGCGTGCCTTCCGCTGGAACAACGCGGGCGGCAGCATTCTCTCCGGCATCAGCGTGAAGTCGCGCGCCCTGGGCACCAACGGCGACGGCTCGGTGGTGGGTGGATGGCTCGCCGAGGGCACCTCGAAGCGGGCGTTCCGCTGGACCAACGCGGGCGTGACCCAGCTGGACCAGCTGGGCTCCACACAGTCGGAGGCCCTGGCGGTCAGCCGCGACGGTTCCAAGCTGGCCGGCTGGTCCTGGAACGGCAGCGCGGACGAACGGGCCGTGCTCTGGTCCTCCACCGGCGCGGTGCAGGCACTCGGCACCATCGACGCTCACCTGGGTTTCATGCACAACTCGCGAGCCCTCGCCATGAACGCGACCGCGGGCCTGGTGGGCGGCTTCTCCCAGTTGGTGGGCACTCAGGCCAAGACCGCCTTCATCTGGCAGGCGTCGAGCAACACCATGCTGTCGCTGACCGCGTACCTGCAGAGCCTGGGCGTCAGCGCCGCCACGCTCAGCGGCTGGAACTTCCACGAAGTGACGGGCATCTCGGCCGACGGCAAGAACATCGTGGGCAACGGCACCTTGGGCTCCGACACCAACCTGCGCGGCTTCGTGTTCGCCGTGCCGGCGCCGGGCGCAGCGGCCCTGGCCACCGTGGCCGGCTCGCTGCTCCGTCGTCGGCGTCGCTGACGCCGGCGGACACGGCGCGGCGAACCACGGCGACCCGGGCTACGCTCCGGTCCGGATGCTTCATCTGCTGTCCACGCCTGTCGGCCGCTTTCGGCTCTTCGCCATCGCCGAGGCGTGGTCGTGGGCCGGCCTGCTGCTGGGCATGGTCTTCAAGTACCTGGTGGTCAAGGACCCCGTCGGCGTGCAGGTCATGGGGCCCGTGCACGGCGTGCTGTTCGTGTTCTACGTGCTGTTCACCATCGAGGCCATGACGCATCTGCGACAGCCCGCGTGGGTGCTGCTGCTGGGACTGGTGGCCGCGGTGCCGCCCTTCACCACCTGGTGGTTCGAACGCTGGGTGCTGCGACGGGCGGCTCGGGCGACCGACTGAGGGGCTCTTCGGGCCGTCCCGCCATCGACCGCTCCGCCTGCGGCATGGCGGTTCGCACGGCTTATGCTCGCGGGATGGCCATGGAAGGCGGGCAACCCGGAATGGATTCGACGCCTTCGGTCGAGCGGATCGCGCGAGACCTGGAGCGGCGGGCGGCGCGGGGCGAGCTGATCCGTGAGATCGACGCCCACGGGGAATCCACCTTCTCGGCCGCCAGGCCGGCGTCCCTGCCCGTGGTGCTGGCGATCACCTTCGTGGGCTCGCTGGGCACCGGACTGCTCTGGACCGGCGTGCCGTTCGTGGCCGAGCACGACTTCGGCTTCACCAAGGCCCAGAACCTCTGGCTGGCGGTGGCGGAGGGCGCCGCCTACGTGGTGGTGGCGTTCTTCGCGGGGGGCCTGCTTCGTGCCCTGGAGAGGCGGCTCACGCCCCGAGCCGTGCTGCTGGCGGTGCTGCTGGCCCAGGTGGCCATCTGCCCCCTTCCGTTCCTGGGAGCGGCCGGCGTGGTGGCGGCGGCCATCGCGGCCAGCGCAGCGAGCGCCCTCATGTGGCCGATCGTGGAGAGCTATCTCTCCTCGGGGCGGCACGGGCATCGGCTCCGCTGGAGCGTGGGGCTGTTCAACATCGTCTGGACCTCCGCCGTGGCCGCCACCCTGTTCCTCATGGCGCCGCTGTTCGC
>CAIOTP010000195.1 GCA_903861235.1 uncultured bacterium
CCCAGCCCCAAAGTGCCCGAGTACTCCCAGTTGTCGTAGAGGAACCGGAGACGCCCGAAGAACCGGAAGGCGCCGTCGAGTTCCGCCCGCATGAAGAGTCGGAGGTCGTAGGTGTACTGCTGCTGCTCCTGGCTCCGGGCATTGTCGATGATGCTGAAGCCGAACCTGGCCGTGCCGCCGCCATCCAGGAGGAGCCGGTCCGCGATGGGCGTGTTGGCGAAGAAGCTCTGTCGGAACTGGGCGTCCTCCACGTTCAGCTGACGCTGCAGGTTCTCCGCCAGCACCGAGGCGTTCTGGGCGGCCGCCCCACGGACGAGCAGGCCCGCAAGGGCTGCGATCAGGATGGCGAGGGCTCCGCGGTTCACCGGTACGGAGTATCGCCTGCAGCCCGGGAATCGGCAATCCGGGCTGTTACGCTGTCCACCATGCGGCTTCTCGTGGTCGGCACCGGCGACGCCTTCAGCTCCGAGCGGTTCGGCTGCTCGTGCGTGGTGGAGGGACCCTCCGGCCATGTCCTGCTGGACTGCCCGGACATGGTCCATGCCGCCCTTCGGCGAGCGTGCGACGCTTCCCACTGGAAGGTGGACGCCCGCTCCCTGCAGGACATCATCATCACCCATCTGCACGGGGATCACTGCAACGGTCTCGAGAGCCTGGGATTCCATCGCTGGCTGCTTCGGCGGGAGCACCAGATCCCCCTGCCAAGGCTGCACTGCAGCGGTCCGGTGGCCAGCCGACTCTGGGAAAGACTCGGTCCCGCCATGGACCAGCGAGGCGCGGCCAAGCTGGGGGACTACTTCGAGGTGCACACGCTCGTGCCCGGCACGACCGCCTCCATCGCGGGCCTGCAGGTGGAATGCCGGGAGACCCGGCACTCGGTGCCCACGCTGGCCTTCCGGTTCACCGAACGCGACAGGACCATGGCCTGGAGCTCCGACACGCCCTTCGAGGCCGAGCTGGTCGCGTGGCTCGAGCGCGGCGCCAGCCTGATCGTGCACGAGACCAGCCCCTCGTCGGTGCACACCCCCATCGAGAACCTGAACTCGCTCCCCGCGGCCGTCCGGAGCCGCATGCGACTCATGCACATGCCCGACGACTTCGACGCAGCCTGCACCGACATCGCCTGCCTGCGGCAGGGCGAAGTCATCTCGATCTGAGCGTCAGCGGTCGGACACCGGCACCCAAGGCTGGCCGTGCGGGCCCACGTAGGCCGCGGCCGGGCGGATGAGACGGTTGCCGTCCAGCTGCTCGATGCAGTGACCGGCCCAACCGGCGATGCGGCTCATGGCGAACATGCAGGTGAACAGGTCCAGGTCGATGCCGATGCTGTGATAGGTGGTGGCCGAGTAGAAGTCCACGTTCGGATAGATGCCCTTGGCGGCCACCTCGCGGGCCATGATCTCCTCGATCCGCCGGCTCATCTCGTACAGGGCCAGGTTGCCCGTGTCCGCGGCCACCTGCCGCGCGAAGGTCTTCAGGTAGGTCGCCCGCGGGTCGTACGCCTTGTAGACCCGGTGGCCGAAGCCCATGATCCGGTCCTTCCGGGCGAGCCGCTCCATGATGTAGGGCTCCACGCGGTCGAGCGAGCCGATCTCGCGGAGCATGATCATCACTTCCTCGTTCGCACCGCCATGCAGGGGCCCCTTCAGGGTGCCGATGGCGGTGGTGATGGCCGAGTAGAGGTCGCTCAGCGTGCTGATGGTGACACGCCCTGCGAAGGTGCTGGCGTTCAGGCCGTGATCCGCGTGAAGGATCAGGCAGACGTCCAGGGCCCTTGCCACCGCGTCCGTCGGCTTCGCGCCGTTGAGCATCCAGAGGAAGTTCGCCGCCATGGAGAGCGTGCGATCCGGCGCCACGAAGGGCTTGCCCTTGCGATGGCGGTCGAAGCCCGCGATCAGGGCCGGCGTCCTGGCCAGCATGCGGATCGCCTTGCGGGCGTTCGCGTCCTCGCCCTCGGCGTCAGCCTCGGAATCATGCAGGGCCAGCGCACTCACCAGCGTGCGCAGCGCGTGCATGGGGGTCGCGTCACGCGGCATGGTCCGGATCAGCTCCAGCATGCCGGCGGGCAGGTCATATTCGGCACGCAGCCCCTCGGTGAAGGACTTCAGCTCCTGGGCCGTCGGAAGGCGACGGTTCCAGAGCAGGAACACGGTCTCCTCGAACGTGCTGTTGCGGGCGAGCGCATCGATGTCGATGCCCACATATTCCAGCACGCCCTTTCCGCCGTCGATGAAGCTCATCTGCGTCTCGGCGGCGACGGTGTTGGCGAGACCCTTGTCGAAGGAAGGTGCTGGGGCGGTGGCGAGGCTCATCGTGGACTCCTGGGGGGACGGCTAGTCTAGGAAGGATGCCCGCCGCGGAAAAACGCGCCCGCACGCTCGTCAAGATCTGCGGGGTGCGCTCCGTGGAGGAGGCTCGAGCGATCCTTACCCTGGGTGCCGACGCCATCGGCGTGGTGGTGGCCGCAGGCTCCCCCCGCCAGGTCCAACCGGATCAGGCCCTGACCCTGTCCCGGGAGATCGGACCCGGAGCCGTGCTCGTGGACCGAAACCCGGCAGATCCCGACCGATGGGCGCTGATTCGTGCATGGCCCGGTCCGGTGCAGCTGCACGGTCTGACCTCGGGTCCTCACCGGCGCACCATCCTGGCCCTTCACGCGGGCGACCCCCCGCCTGCCCATGCATGGACCGAGCGCGTTTCGGCCTGGTTGCTTGACGCTCCGGATGCAGGCTCGGGAACCGCATGGACCTGGGCCCGTCCCCCTTGGCTCGACGACCGGCCCCTGCTCCTGGCCGGCGGCCTGCGAGCCCAGAGCGTGGGGGCGGCGATCGAGGCGGCACTCCCCTGGGCGGTGGATGTGTCCAGTGGCGTGGAGCGCGAACGCGGCGTCAAGGATCTGACGCTGGTGCGTTCGTTCATCGAGTCCGTGCGCATGGCCGACGCCAAGGCAGGACGCACCGCAACGCCGTCGCCGGCCCACTTCGCGGCGCTGGCGTGACGTTCAGCCGGCGAGAGCCGCCTCACGCGTGATGCGAGGCTGACTCTCGCGCACCCATCGCGAGAGACCCGCTCGCGCTCCAGACCAGCCCTCCGCGAGCCGTTCTCGAAGGAAGACGCCGAAGAGCCCCATCAGAGCGTCGTCGAACTCGCGAAGCGAGGCCAGCCGATGCTCGATCGCCTCGCGGCGGGTGGCCGGCGCCGCCTCGGGCGCGGGCAGCTTGAGACCCGACACCTCCCATCGATCGGCATGCAGCGAGAACTCCCACGCTTCGCCCCTGCGTGAAAGGATCAGACCCGCACGCCTGGGCCACTTGCCCGCCCGCAGCGCCGTGCGCACCTCCATCCGCGCCGCCGGGTCGTCCGACCGCACCGTCACCGTGCCCGTGGTCTCCCACGGACAGGCGAGCTCGATCGAGCGGCGGAGCAGCACGCTTCCGTGCTCGTCCTCCCGGCCGTCACGCTCGGCCCGCCACCAGGCCCACAGCAGGAACGCGTTGCCGAGGAAGTCCATGGGATGCCCCTCGTCGCACCAGGGCGGGGCCGGCCTCCCCCCTTCGTCGCCGGCCGATCCGCCTGAGAAGGATTCCGGATCGGCCTGCTCGGCGGAGCGCGCCAGACCCAGCTGGTCGGCCACACGGACCGCCAGCGAGCCCGAGGTGAGCGCCGTGGCGGAGCAGGCCAGGGTCTCCTCCAGCAAGGTCCGCACCGCGGTCGTGAGCACGTCGCTTCGGACTGGTGCGAGCGCCGCCCGGGCGGCGAAGTCCGCCAGCACGGGCACCATGCGGCGTCGCCGCCAGCGACCTTCCGCCACCTCCGCGTCACAGCGCCGCTGGGCCGTGTCCCGAGCGCGACGCCGGGACTGCCGATCCGCGTCGGCGGCGGCCATCTCCTCCGCCATGGCGGAGAGCAGGTAGGCACGGCGCACGTCCGAAGGCACACGATCGCTGTCCACGCGGACCGCCGCGAGAACGCGATCCCCGAAGAGGTTCCGCTCCGGATCGAAGGCGGCGTCGAAGAGATGCTCGCCGGCGGTCCAGCCGGCACCCGAGCCCTCGCCCTCGTCCACCAAGGCGGCGGACTTCAGGGCTTCGAGGGTGGCCTCGCCTGGGGCTTCCTTCCAACCCTCCAGCGCGAAGCGGCGGTACGAGACGGTTCCTCGGTCGAATGGCATCCCGGGAGCATCGCCCAGGCGACGCCCTGCGACCGGGAACGGACAGGTTGTTCACGCGGCCGTCTTCTCGAGATCCTTGGCCAGGCCCAACTGCACCAGGTGCGCCAGGGGGCCGTGCGGCTTGCCCTGCTCCGCCTCCAGTCGGCGGGCGGCGGACGGGTTGGCGTACCTGTTGAAGAGGATCGCCTTGACGTTGGCCCAGATTCCGTTGAAACCGCTGAAGGTGTGATCCACGGCCGTGGCCTCGTAGCCCGAATGCACCATGCAGTTGGCGCACTTGGCGTTGCCGCTGGCGTGACCGTACTTCGACCAGTCCACTTCATCCAGAAGCTCACGGTACGAGTCGGCGTATCCCTCCTGCAGCAGGTAGCACGGCTTCTGCCACCCGAACACGTTGTAGCACGGCATGCCCCAGGGGGTGCAGTCGTACTCGCGTCGACCCATGAGGTACTCCAGGAAGAGCGGACTCTGGTTGAACCGCCATCCGCCCTTGCGGTTGGAGAGGATCATCTCGAAGAGTTCATGCGTGCCCTGCCTCTGCAGGAAGCCGGTCTGGTCGGGAGCCTTCTCGTAGGCGTAGCCCGGACTGATCATCATGCCCTCCACGCCCAGCGCCATCATCTCGTCGAAGAAGGCTCGCACCGAGTTCGGATCCGCTCCCTTGAACAGCGTGGTGTTGGTGGTCACCCGGAAGCCCATCTTCACGGCCAGGCGAATGCCCTCCACCGCCTTGCGATAGGTGCCCTCGCGACAGACGGCGAAGTCGTGGTTCTCCTCCTGCCCGTCCATGTGAACGCTGAAGGTGAGGTACTTGCTCGGCGCGAACAGGCCCTCCTCCAGCTTCTCCCGGAGGAGCAGCGCGTTGGTGCAAAGGTAGACGTACTTCCGACGTGCGACCAGGCCACGCACGATTTCCGCGATCTGAGGATGGAGGAGCGGCTCTCCTCCCGGGATGCTGACCATGGGCGCCC
>CAIOTP010000196.1 GCA_903861235.1 uncultured bacterium
GGGGCCATCCAGGCGTAGTAGAAGCCGGCGGCGGCGAAGACGAGCAGCGTGGTCGCGAGCAGGATCTTGGCGGGCTTGTTCATGATTCTCCCTAAAGGTGTGTCTCAGGCGGGCAACGCGGCGGCGGTGCTGGCCCGCGGATTGTCGGAGGCGGTGGGATCGGCCCTTCGCGAATAGACCAGCGTGCCCGCGATGGCCACGCTGGAGAAGGTGCCCGCGATCAGGCCGATGAGGAACGTGAACGCGAACGGTCGGATGCCTTCGCCACCCAGGAAGTAGAGGATGGCGGCGGTGGCCATGGAGCTGCCGCCGGTGAGCACCGTGCGGCTGAAGGTCTGGTTGATGCTGTCGTTCACGACGGCCCGAGTGACGTAGGGCGCCTTGCCGCGATTCTCGCGGATGCGGTCCATGATCACCACGGTGTCGTTGAGCGAATAGCCCACGATGGTCAGCAGGCCGGCCACCACGTTCAGGTCGATCCGGAAGTCGCTGACCAGCAGGGACGCGCCCGTGCCGGTGCCCGCGATCGCCGGACTGAAGGCCATCAGGCCGATGCAGATCACCAGGTTGAACAGCAGCGCAACGACGGTGCTGGCCGAGAACCGCAGCGAACCGAACCGGATCCAGATGTAGCCCAGCATGAGCAGCAGGCTGAGCACCACGGCCACCGTGGCGTTCGCCACCAGGCTGCGGGCCACGGCCGGGCTGAAGCTGCTGACCTGGTCCAGGGTGGTGCCCTGCCCCAGCGCCGCGGAGACCAGTCGCCACTCCGGGGCCGCGAGATTCGATTCCCACACCGAAAGGTCGACGCGGGTGGCGTTGACCGCCGGATCCGCCACCAGCACCACGAGCGAACGGTACGCGGTGCGACCGTCGGCGGTGGTCACCGGATCCACGCCGATCACCTCCGTGGCACGGCCGGCCTGCGAGGCGAAGTCCGGCTGGTTCCGAAGTCGGGCCAGCCGCTGGGCCATGTCCTGGGTCGTGATCGGCGGATCCACCTTGTCGAGCAGGATGGCCACGCCACCGCGGAAGTTGCCCACCGCACGGCTCAGGTCGCTGCGACCCATGCTTCCGCCCACGGTGTCCTTCTCCAGCGCAAAGGTGTACGGCGCATGAGCCGCGTCGCCCTTGCCCGCGAAGCTGGACGGCAGCCGGGCGTCCATCTCGCCGGCGAACTCGCGCACGATGGCCTGGGTGACCGTGTCGGTCACTCGGGAGTCCTCGGTGGCCCCCACCGGATTGGCCGTCTTGATCTGGAAGCTGGACGCGCCGAATTCCGGCGTGGCCTCGCCCACGGTGAGCACGGTCGCGGAACGCAGTTCCGCCAGGACCGGATCCGACGCGTTGGCCTGTCCCAGGGCCTGCACCCGACGCTCCACCGAGGGTCGATCCAGCAGCAGACGCCCCTTCCCGTCGGCCTGCTCGCCCGGCTTGGCAGGGCGCGTGGTCATGGTCATGGCCACGCCGCCACGGAATTCCGTGTCGAAGATCCCCCCGCCCCGCTGCGCCATGCCGAAGATGCAGACGGTCGCCGCCACGGCGGACCCCGCCAGCAGCACGGGCTTGAGCCTGATCCAGTCCACGCGGGGCAGCAGCGCGCGGGCCACGCCCGGAGCCAGGATGGGCAGCATGGGGAGCGATCGCCGGCCCAGCCATTCCGTCCAGAGTCCCAGCATGACGCGGGTGACCCACAGGCCGGAGATGAAGGTGGCGAAGACGCCGATGGCCATGGTCACGCCGAAGCCCTTGACTTCCGTGCCGGCGAAGAGCACCAGCACCAGGCAGACGATCAGGTTGGTGACGTTGCCGTCGAAGATCGCGCTGAACGCGCGGCCGAATCCGATTCGGATGGCGTTGCGGAGCGGCTCCCGGTTGAGCACGATCTCCTCGCGGATGCGCTCGTAGATGAGCACGTTGGCGTCCACCGCCATGGCGATGCTCAGCGCGATGCCCGCCAGTCCGGGCAAGGTGAAGGTGGCGTCCATGATCGCCATGACTCCGAAGATCACGAGCGCATTGACCACCAGCGACAGGTCCGCCACCACGCCGGCGACCAGGTAGTAGGCCAGCATCATGATCGCGGTCACCGCGATGGACAGCAGCACGGCCTGCAGACCGCGTGCGAGGTTGTCGGCGCCCATGGAGGGCCCGAGCACGCTCACGCTCACCGGCTCGGGGCTCAGCTGACCTTCGAGCGCGCCCGCCGAGAGGACTCGGATCAGGTAGCGGAGCTCCTCGTCACCGAAGCTTCCGGTGATCTGCCCGCTGGCGCCGATGCGGCTCTGCAGGTTGGGGGCGGTGTAGACCTGGCCATCGAGCACGATGGCCATGGGACGGCCCACATGCGGGCCCGTCAGGCGACTCATCTCCTGGCCACCCGCCTGGTCGAGACGGAACGCCACGCTGGCGCGCCCCAGTTCGTCCACGCTCCGGTAGGCACGCTCGATGGCCCAGGACCGGCCGCCGGAATGCGCCAAGCTTCGCTCGGGCGTGGTGTACAGCAGCAGGTACGGACGACCGTCGGCCAGTCCACCCACCATGTCCCGCGGGGCGAAGAACGCCGCGGGATCCTGCTCGAGCAGTGCCCGCTCCGCAGGCGTGTCCGCCCACTGCTTCGCGTCCTGGATCGGGAACCATGCGGCCACGGGGCTCTGGCCTGGAACCGGACCGCGTCGACGCAGCTCCTCACGCATCTCGCCCGGGCTCACACCTTCGGGGGCCCGCTCGCTCACCGCGATGCGGAACTCGAGCACGCCGGCGCCACGGAAGAGCCGCTTGAGATCCTCGGGATCGTCCAGGCTGGTGCGAACCTTCTCGTACTCGCCCCACGCCTGCACCGCGGCGTCGATCTCGGGCGCAGCTTCGGGGTGTTCGGCCCGAAGCGTCTCGAGCGCCTTGCTTCGCAGGCTCGGTCCCGTCTCCACCGCACCGGTGGCCGTGGTGACGGGCTTGCCGGTCTTCGGGTCGCGCACGATCTGCGGCGCCTCGCTGAGGGACAGGATGCCGGTCACGCGGCTCTCGGACACACCCCGTCCCTCCAGTCCCTCGCGTGTCTTCTCCAGGTCCATCTCCGCTCGAGCCAGCGCGTCCTCCAGGGGGTCCAGCGGCTGCCCTGCCGCTCGACCGGCGTCCAGAGCCCTCCGGGCCTCGACCGCCGCGTTCCAAGCCGACTGCAGCGAAGCCATGCGACCCTTGAACCGTTCGTCGCTGCCTCCGAAACGCTCCTGCGCCTTCCCGGCCTGCAGGGACTGCTCCAGCTCGGTGGCGTCGATCCGAGTGCGAGCGACCAGGGTCGCCAAGGCCTGCCGGAACGAAGCCTGCAGGGCCTGGACCTCCGGACTGGGCAGCGGCATGACCACCTCGATGCGGTCACGCCCCTGTGGAGCGAAGCTGATGTCCAGCACGCCGGTGGGATTCACGCGCTGCTTCAGCACCTCGATCACCTGCTTGAGGGTCTGCTCGCTGTTGGCGTCGGGTGGAAGCTTGACCGAGTAGATCAGGCTCACGCCGCCGCGCAGGTCCTTGCCCAGGCGGAGCGTGTCCTTGGGGGGCCACACCGTCCAGAAGAGGAGACCAGTCAGGGCAAGGACGAAGGTGACGTGCAGGCCGATGCGCTTCATGGGTTCTTTCGTGTCGGGTCTCGTGCGTGGCTCAGGCGGTGGTCGACTCGGAGGCAGCCTCGGCGGGCGCGCTCTTCAGCACGGCCGCGATGGCGTCGCGGGTGAAGCTGATCCGCACGTCACGACCCTCCTCCACCTTCAGCACCACCAGGTCGGGCTTGACCTCGGCCACCCAGCCGATGATGCCGCCGGTGGTCACCACGCGGTCGTGCTTCTTCAGTTCCGACAGCAGCTTCTCCTTCTGCTTGCGCTGCTTGCGGCTGGCCATGGCGCTGAAGAGGAACATGGCGAGGATCAGGGGAATGAAGATCCAGAACATGTCCGCGCCCGGGGCCGGCCCCGAAGGTGCGGCGCCCGTGGCGGGAGCGGCGGTGGTGGTGGCCGCGGCGGGCGACGGCGCCTGTCCGGCGAGCGAGGGTCCGTTCTGCATGGCGAGGTTCATTCGGGGTCTCCAGGGTGCTCTTGGGAGGGTGCCGACAGGCATGGCCACCGCTCCCGGAGCGAAGGCCACCCATTGCACCCGATTGCGGTCCGGATGTCCAGCATGAGCCTTTGCCAGAGCCGGACGTTGTGCAGGCTGACCAGCGTGGGACCCAGCATTTCCCCGGCCTGGAACAGGTGCCGGAGATAGGCCCGACTGAAGCCCCCGGCACAGGCGCCGCAGTCGCAGTCGGGCTCGATGGGGCCCGGGTCGTCGGCGAAGCGGGCGTTCCGGAGTCGAAGGGTGCCCTCGCGGGTGAAGGCGAGCGCGTTGCGGCCGTTTCGGGTCGGGAGGACGCAGTCGAACATGTCCACTCCCGCCTCCACCGCCATCACGATGTCGCGCGGGTAGCCCACGCCCATCAGGTAGCGAGGCCGGTCCTCGGGCAGGAGCGGTGCGGTGAAACGCACCGTCTCCGCGATCCGAGCGGGATCCTCTCCCACGGCCACCCCGCCGATCGCGTAGCCCGGCAGATCGATGGCGCAGGTCGCCTCCACGCTGGCCTTGCGGAGATCCAGATGCGTGCCGCCCTGCACGATGCCGAACAGGGCCTGCACGTCGGGGCGAGCATGGGCCTCCCGACAGCGCCGCAGCCAACGCACGCTGCGCGCCATGGCTTCCTCCACCCTGGCACGGGTCACCTCGGCGTTGGCCGGCGGACAGTCGTCGAAGGCCATGATGATGTCGGCACCGATCAGGTTCTGTGCGCGGATGCTCACCTCGGGCGTCATGCGGACCTTGGATCCGTCCACGAAGCTGCTGAAGGTGACGCCGTCGTCGTCGAGCGTGCGAAGGTCCGCGAGCGAGAAGGCCTGGAATCCTCCCGAGTCGGTCAGGATGGGACCCGACCAGCGCATGAACGCGTGGCTGGAGCCGAACGCGGCGATGCGTTCCGCTCCCGGCCGCAGCATGCAGTGCAGCGTGTTGTTCAGGATCACCTGGCTGCCGGTCGAGCGGACCTGGTCAGGGGTCAGCCCCTTCATCGCCGCCGCGGTGGCGACCGGCATGAAGGCGGGCGTGTCGAACGAGCCGTGCGGCGTGTGCACACGACCCAGCCGACCGGCGTGCCGGGAGGACCGGGCCAGGATCTCCATGCGGATGGTCATGCCTGCCGCCGGCTCGCCTCGCGCAGGGTCCGCCGTTCCGCCTCGTTCAGCGACTGCAGGCCCTGCCGGCGGATCTTGTCCAGGATGCGGTCGATCTCCGCCGTCTCCACCACGCCGCGGGCCCGATTCAGTCGCACGCGTCGAGTCCGGCTGGTCGGATCCACCGTGCCCATCCAGTCGAAGAGGCGGTGCAGCAGGTGCGGACGCCGGATCAGCCAGAACCCCGCGATGGCGCCGCCCAGGTGCGCCGCTTCGCCTCCCGCGTTGCCACCGCCCAGGAACAGCGTGAGCATGGCCACGGCGACCAGCGTGTAGGCCAGCGTTCGAAGCCGCATGGGCAGGACGAAGTAGAGGAGCACTTCGGCATGAGGGGCCAGATAGGCCGCGGCCATGACCACGCCGAAGACGCCGGCGCTGGCGCCGATCAAGGGTGTGGTGGGATCGTTGAGGAGCAGGAACGGGACATGTGCACCGGGCCGCCATGCGCCGAACTGCGTGCCCAGGAGGTTCAGCAGCAGATACATGCCGGCACCGCAGATGCCGCAGAGCAGGTAGAACGCCGCGTACCGCTTGCCGCCCAGGTACCGCTCCACCACCGGCCCGAAGAAGAACAGGCCCAGCATGTTGAAGATCAGGTGCGAAAGGTCCGCGTGCAGGAACTGGAAGCCGATGAACCGCCACAGCTGCGGCCAGCCCGCCGGAAGGCCCATGCCGTCCTGCCCGAGCAGCGCGGACGAGGTGCTGAAATAGAGCAGCGCGCGCAGCGGCGTGGTGGGCATGGAGAAACGGAATCCGACGAACTTGTTGCCGTCGCTCAGCAACTGCACCTGCACCCGGCTCTCCGCCACGCCGATGGCGGCGGCGACCCGGAGCACGTCCGGCGCCTTCTGGGCGGCCTGAGCGAGCGGAATGGGCACGCTGACCGGGCTCGCTCGGGCGGCGTCACCCTTGAGCGGCGCGCCCTGCAGGTCGGTGCGGGCCAGCGTGAGGCTGGCCGGCATGGATCGCCCGAGGAATCCGTCGATCACGAACACGGCCACGCAGAGCGCAATGATCACGCCATTGACGGTCCACGACGACGGCCGGGAGCGGCGAGCACGGTTCCAGTCGCGATCGGCGTAGGCCATTCCCCGAGCCTAGCGGCTTCCCCCGTCGCCGCCCTGACGTCTTCGCGTGGCGGCCTTCAGGAGCCGGCGCTCGCGCCATCCCAGGCTCTCGATGCCGCTCGCCTTGATCTTGGCGAGGATCCGATCCAGCTCCGCCTGATCCAAGGTGTCCTTGTCCGGGCGGAGATCGGTCCGCGGCTCCGGAGGTTGGATCGGGCCGGCGAAGGCATCGCTGGCCTCCACCCGATCGATCGTCTCGCGAGAGGAGATCCAGAGCACCAAGGCCAGCACGGTGAGGGTCCAGAGACCGGCGGCCAGACCGAGCACCAGCATGGCGACCGCGGAACCGATGCCCGCCCGGGCGGTGACCCGCACCGCCTCGGACCAGCCAAGCCGCGGCTCCAGCCAGGTCATCAGGAAGCGGCCTCCCGTCAGAGGCAACGCCGGCGGGAGCTGCAGCAGGAGCGAAACCAGATTCCACCACTGCAGCAGCCAGAGCACTTCCCAGCCCACCCCGATGCCCTGCAACGAGAGCTCCCGGAATCCGTCGAGCGACCAGGGGACCGGCACGCCGCCGTCGATCCATCGACCGGTCTCCCATCGAAGCGGAACGGCCATGAGCGCTCCGCAGACCAGCTGCGCGAGCCAGGGCCAGGCCACCGCCAGCTCACGCTGCCGTGGCGTGCCCTCGGCCTCGGCGTTGCACAGGCCGCCCAGAGGCCAAAGAAGCCACTCGGCCAGCTCGCCGCCGAGGCGACGGTGGGCCGCCGTGCGGATCCCCTCGTGGAGCGTCGCCACCACCAGCATGCAGCCGACGAGCATGAGCGTGGGCGGCAGCCCGAGCGTTCGGGGCATGCCCGGAAGGGTCGAGCGAAGAAGCTCGACCGCGACCAGCAGCAGGAAGATGGCGTGCACACGGACCGCGATGCCGCGGAACTGGAACAACGGCAGCGACCAGGTCATGGGATGCCGGGCCAACGGCCGCTGGCTGCGAAAATCCCCCACGAAGCCGCCACCCTGATCGAAGGGAGAGCCTTGGTTCATGCGAGCGCCTTCCACAGCGCCCAGGCTGCCATGCTCTTGCCGTCCTGGATCGTGCCGTCGGTGATCCAGGCGTCCACCTGTTCCGGACGGGCCTGCAGCACCTCGATCCGCTCACCCGGCTGCAGCCGACGCGGCACGGCCACCAGCTGCCGGGCGGCGAACACGTGCATCCATTCGTCGGAGAAGCCCGGCGTGGTCAGGAAGGCTCCCAGAGGCTCGATCCGGCCGGCACGCCAGCCGGTCTCCTCCTCCAGTTCACGACCGGCGCAGACGGCGGGCGACTCGTCCGGCTCCAGCTTTCCGGCACAGAACTCCACCAGCCATCGCTCCACGCTGATGCGGAAGTTGCGGATCAGCACCACGGATCCGTCGTCCAGCTGGGGCACCACGGTGACGGCGCCGGGATGCCGGACGATCAGCTTGGTCAGCTCGCTCCCGCCCGGCGGCGTGAAGCACACCCGATCCACGCCGAAGACATCTCCCTGCAGGATCCGGGTGGTTTGCATGAATCGCCTCAGCGGGGATGATACGCCGGTGTCCACCGACCCCGAGCCCGTGATGCGCGTGCAGGACCTGCACAAGTCCTTCGGCACGCTGAAGGTGCTGCGGGGCGTCACGATCGGATTCCCTCGAGGTCGAACCACCGTGGTCATGGGGCCCAGCGGCTGCGGCAAGAGCGTGCTCCTGAAGCACCTGGTGCGACTGGAGCGGCCCACCCGAGGCGAGGTCTGGTTCGGAGGCACGCGGATCGACGCCCTGCCGGAGCGGGAGCTCTCCTCCACGCGACGAAGGATCGGCTTCCTCTTCCAGCAGGGCGCACTCTTCGATTCGCTCACCGTGGGCGACAACGTGGCCTTTCCGCTGGTGGAACACGGTCTGACCCGCGACGGAGCGCGTGATCCCCGAGTGCTGCAGGTGCTTCGGATGGTCGGGCTGGAGGAGAAGGTCCGACAGATGCCCGCCGACCTGTCGGGCGGACAGCGGAAGCGGATCGCGCTGGCTCGCGCCATCGTGCTGCAGCCCGAGGTGGTGCTCTACGACGAGCCGACCACGGGACTGGACCCGATCACCAGCGACGTGATCAACGAGCTCATCCTGAAGCTGGCCGACGAACTGGGCATCACCAGCGTGGTGGTGACCCACGACCTGACGAGCGCCTTCAAGGTGGCCGACCGCATGGTCATGCTGCACGAGGGCCGGGTCCGTCTCGAGGGTGGACCCGAGACCTTCCGCCACAGTCAGGACCCCGTGGTCACCCGGTTCCTGCGCGGCGAGGCCAATCCCGAGGAACTGGCGGAGATCCAGCGGGCTCATGCCGCCCCGCCGTCGCCCTCCTCCGCGTAGATTCCACCTCCCATGCGTCGCACCCAGCAGGATTTCGTGGTCGGGCTGACCTCCATCGTCGCCCTGGCGGGTCTCTCGGGCCTGCTGCTGCTCTTTGGCGAGCTCACCTTCCTGTTCGAGAGTTCCTACCGCATGGTCATGACCGCCAACGCGGCGTCCGGGCTCCGCAAGGGAAGCCAGGTCATGTTCGAGGGCGTGCCGGTGGGCGAAGTCGAACGGGTGGCGCTCGACCCGACGGCGAGCCTGCCCGTGAGGTTCACCCTCCGGATCGCCAGCAGGCATCGCCTGCCCCAGGGCGTGCAGCCGAGGCTCTCGGCCGGGCTCCTTGGAGGCGGCACGCGACTGGACCTGCGGGTGCCGGCCGGGGCGGATCCCGCCAAGCTGCCGCTCATCGATCCCAAGGAACCGCCCGCGCTTTCCGCTCGCTTCGTCTCGACCGGCGACCAGATTGACGCCGTGCTCGAGGGACTCAACGGCGCGATCGCCAAGGCCAGCACGGGCGAGGGCACCATGGGCCGGCTGATGAACGACCCGAAGCTCTACAACGATCTCTCCGAGTCCGCGGAGCGGCTCAGCCAGACGCTGCGTGACCTGCAGGCCATGGTCCGGCGGATCCGGGACGAGGGTCTGGAAGTCAGGTTCTGAACGGTCCGGGCGGGGCCCGCAAGCAGGAACGCCGCGACCGGACGGCCGCGGCGTTCGAGTTCTGGCTCTGTCGTCGATCCAGGCGCGGTCAGTCGACCACGATCACCTCGACCCGGCGGCTCAACGCCTTGGTCTTCAGCGGAACATCGGGGCCGTAGCTCGACAGCGACATCACCTTGCCGTCCATGCCCTTGCCGATCATGTACTCGCGCACCGCGTAGGCGCGGTCGAAGCCCAGGTGATAGTTGCTCTTGAAGCCCGACTTCTTGATCGGGTCGGTGTCGGTGAAGCCCGCAACGCGGATGAACTTGCCCTTGTACTTGTCGTTGAGCACCGCCACCATCTTGTCCAGGCTCTTCTTGGCCGTGTCACGCAGCGAGGTCTTGCCGCTGTCGAACAGCACGTCCCCTTCGATGCTCACATGCACCTCGTTGCCCACACGGGTGGCGGAGATGCCCTCGATGCCCGCGAAGTCCTTGCTGGCGGTGTCGCCGCTCTTGCCGGCGTCCGCGGCGCGGGCACCGGCGGCGTCGCGCTCGGCCATGGCCGCATCGCGATCCTTCTCGGCCTTCTCCAACTGCGCACGCAGATCGGCATTCTCGTTCTCGAGGTCGGTGACCTTGTTCTTGTCGTTGCAGCCGGTCAGGGCGAAGGCCAGGGCCAGGGCGGCCAGGGCGAGCGGGCGAGTCATCATGATTTCTTCCTTGAAATGGTGTGGAGTGTCCAGGGCCGAATCCCGGCCGCTGCCCGTATGGCACGGCGCCGGGGCCGGATTGTCAAGTGTCAGGCGACCTCAGGCGATGCCGAACAGCACCCGTGCCGCCGGAACCACCCAGGGCCTTCCGAGGTAGACCAGGACGCAGGCCATCGCAAGATGCGGCCCGTAAGGCAGTTCCCGAGCCGGTTGGCCCCGCCACTTCGCCAGGCCTCCGCTGACGGCCACCCAGGCCAGAGCCAGAAACGGGGCCGCCAGGAACACCAGGGCCGAGTCCCTCCACCCGAGCACGACCCCCGCCGCCGCCATGAGATGGACATCGCCCAGCCCCATGGCCTCGCGGCCGAAGGCCAGGGTGCCCAGGATCCGGGTGATCCAGATCGAGCCCGCCCCCACCAGAAGTCCCAGGCCGGAGGCCCCCAAGGCCAGCCACACGGGCCCCTCGGCGGCCAGAGCCCCGGTGGTCACGAACCGGTGCCCCAGCAGCATGCCGATCAGTGGCATCAGGAGAAACGGCACCTCCTTGAGCACCTCGCGTCGGGAGCGAGCCGGAGTCCAGTCCTGGTCCTGACCGGCGGCCTCGAAGGTGCGCGACACCAGGCCCAGCTGCAAGGCGACCGCTGCCGCGATCACCCCGAGCAAGCCGCCCACCCCGGCCGCACACCAGGCAGGCGAAGGCGAGCCGCACGGCCAGCCCGCGGCCAGAGCACCGGATCCTCCTCGAAAGGCCGTCGCCTGCACGGTCATGGCCACCAGGCCCACCACGATGGCCAGGCCGGTGACTGGAAGCGGCACGAAGCCCGTCTCGGCGTCGATCAACGCGATGGCCAGGAGGCAGCCCCAGAGCACCAGCACCGCGATGAACGCCGGCATGGCATGCCACGGCCCCAGTCGCAGCCACCACCAGGCGTCCGAGCCCGGCGGTTCCTGCCAGGGCCCCGCGAAGAGCAACGCGAACGAGCCGGCGAACAGCGACGCCGAGCCCAGTTCCACCAGCAGGTGCCCCGGCCCCAGACGAACCCCGCAGGTTCGGCACCTGCCGCGAAGCGCGATCCACGAGATCAGCGGCACATTCTCCCACCAACGCAGCCCCCGACCGCAGGTGGAGCAGCGGCTCGGCGGCGACACGATGCCCTGCCGCCGCGGCCATCGCCACGCGACCACGTTCACGAAGCTGCCCACGCACGCCCCGAGCGCAAAGAGAAACGCCCCCTGCAGCAACGTGGGCACCAGCATGACCAGGCGATCCATGCCCGGATCGGCGGCTCAGCCGCCCTCGCCTTGGACGAGGCGCTCGAGCCCCATCTGCTGGATGCGGCGTTCTGCGTCGTCCAGGATCCCTCGGCAGCGGGTGACGAGCTTCTGACCCTCCTCGAACGCCTTCAGGCTCTCTTCCAGGGGCACCTCGCCCTGCTCCATGCGGCGGACGAGCGCCTCGAGCCGCTCCATGGCCTTCTCGTAGGTGAGGGATTCTTCCTCCGCCGCGGAGGTCGGCTTTCGTGAGGCTTCCTTCGCCATGCGGGGAATCTACCCTGCGGGCTCCACGCGGGAGCGGATCTCGCCGACATGCACGCGTGTGCGGAGGAGGTCGCCAGGCTTGACCTGGGCGGCGCCCCGAACCGGTCGGCCGGCGGCATCGAGCGTGATGGAGTAGCCACGTGAGAGCACCTGCGTGGGCGAGACGGACGCCAGGCGGTCGGCCAGAGCTGCCAGGCGGGTCGCACGGTCGCTCCTGGCTCGGGCGGCCGTGATCACCATGCGACGCGCCAGGCTCAGGGCCCGTTCGCGGGCCGTGACCAGCCGAAGCATGGGACTCTGCGACTGCAGGCGAGAAGCCATGGCCTTCAGACGCTCCCTCGGCACCCGCAAGCCGCCCTTGGGATCGCGCAGGCAGGGTCGCGTGGCCAGCGAGCGAAGGCGCTCCTGCCCTCGTCGCAGCGAATGCCGCACACGGAGCCCGAGGGCGTCCGCCAGGCCGTGAAGCTGCTGTCGCAGTTCCTCGCGGTCGGGAAGCACCGCCATCATGGCCTGCGTGGGGGTGCTGGCTCGATGATCCGCCACCAGGTCGATCACCGTGATGTCCGAC
>CAIOTP010000197.1 GCA_903861235.1 uncultured bacterium
GCCCGCACGCGAGGCAGCCGCCGCCATCGCCGCGAGGCTCGAAGCTGCGGGACACACCGCCTATTTCGCCGGCGGATGCGTGCGCGACGAGCTGCTCGGCCTGCATCCGGCGGACTACGACCTGGCCACGGACGCCACGCCCGACCGGATCCGCGAGATCTTTCCCAAGGCCCGGGGCGTGGGCGAGCACTTCGGGGTGATGCTGGTGCGGCATGGAGGCCGCACCGTGGAGGTCGCCACCTTCCGGGGCGAGGGGGCGTACCAGGATGGCCGGCGGCCCATGCAGGTCACCTTCGCCGACGAGGTCACGGACGCCCGGCGACGGGACTTCACCATCAACGGGCTCTTCATGCATCCGCCCACCGGCCGTGTGATCGACCACGTGCATGGGCGGGCGGATCTGCATGACCGGCTGCTTCGCGCCATCGGCGATCCGGACGCCCGGCTGGAGGAGGATCGTCTTCGGCTGCTGCGGGCCGTGCGGTTCGCGGCCAGGTTCTCGCTGGACATCGATCCCGCCACCCTCGCGGCGGTGCGTCGCCATGCACCCGAGCTCCGCGGCGTGAGCCGCGAGCGTGTGGGGCACGAGATCCGTCGCATGCTCTCGCACGCCACGCGACTGGACGCGGTGCGGCTGATCGAGGCCAACGGCCTGGCCCCGGCCACGCTGCTCGAGCCGGACGCAGGATTCCTTCCCATGCGGCTGCCGGAACTGGCGCCGGCCGCTTCGGTGGTGTGCGCCCTGGCCGCGTGGATGCTGGACCGGGCCTCTCCGGCGCACTGGCCTCGGCGGCTGGAGCGATGGACCGAAGCGCTGGTGCTCTCGAACCACGAGCGCGAAGGCGTGGCCGCCGCCCTGGTGGCGCTCGAGGCGGTCCGTGGCTCCTGGCCGGCGCTGGGCGTGGCCGCCCGAAAGCGGCTCGCGGCGTCGGAAGGTTTCACGGACGCCATGGCGCTGTTCGCTGCGGAGGATCGGGGCGCCACCGCCGCCATCCAGACCGACCTCGTGGAACTGCAGGCCACGGGCCTGGCCCCCGTGCCGCTTCTGGATGGCCACGATCTGCAGCGGCTGGGGCTTCAGCCGGGGCCCGCGTTCCGGCGGATCCTGGACGCCGTCTACGACGCGCAGCTGGAGGGCCGTGTCCGAACCCCGGAACAGGCCAGGGACCTGGCCCTTCAGGTGCAGCGGCAGGCCCCTTGACCGGATCGGACGCGGGCCTCGGCTCGTATACTGATCCACCATGTTTCGCCTGATCCTGCCTCTGTTTCTCGCCGTGGTCCCCGTGGCCCTGGCGGCGCCGCCTTCGCCGCTGCAGGCCGACCAGAAGGACCCTTCCAAGCCGCCCAAGATCTATGTGGTCCCCTTCGGCCTGGACGGCAAGGGTCAGATGGGCGCCGACATCCACTCGTCCATCTACGAGGCGGTGGTGAAGGACATCAAGGCCAAGAAGCCGGACATCATCGTGTTCTCCCTGGACAGCGCCGAGCGAGGTCGTCGCGAGTACTCGGGCGCCGAGCGCGACAGCCTGGGCGAGCGCGGCGTCAACAATTCCGAGGACATGCGGAAGACGCTGGGGCTGTTCAAGAAGGACGTGGGCGACATCCCGCAGGTCATGTGGGTGCAGGACTCGGTGGGTTTCGGCACGCTCCTGGCCTTCGCCTGGCCGAACATGTACACCAAGAGCGACGCCCGACTGTGGGGACTGGCCAAGGTCTCCATGCAGGCCAAGAGCAACGACCGCGAAGTGGAGCGGAAGTGGCTTGCGGCGGCCATGAGCATCGCGAACGGATTCCTGGAGTCGGGCGGGCACCCCGCGGTGATCGGCACCGCCATGATGGATCCCGAGCGCATGCTCAGCGTCTCCTTCAAGGGCCGGCAGTTCGACTGGACGGGCGACCGCAAGGGAACCTTCCTGATCGACGGCGATCCGAACCGCGTGGCCAACTTCGACGCCCGCAGCGCCGAGGACTTCGGCCTCTCGGACGGCTCCGCGGATTCGCTGGACGAGCTCATGTTCATGATGGGCTACCGCGCCTACGACGACTCGCTCGTGAAGGCCAACCAGGACGGCACCAAGATCGTGGGCGACTACATCGCCGCGTGGCGCAAGGCCTGGGAGGAGAGTCAGGCCTCCTTCGGCGAGTTCGAGCGGCTGGCTTCCAGCAGCGACCCCAAGGATCTGGCCAAGGCCCGCAAGGCGCTCGAGGCCGTGGTGGCCTCCATGGACCGATTCCCCGCGGTCGAACTTCGCTGGCGGATGAAGGGCTTCTCGAAGCCGCAGGCGGAGGGCATGCTGAAGCAGCTCAAGGAGAAGGGCAAGCCGGCCAAGGGCGGCTCGCGCGGCGGTGGCGGGGGGATGGGCCGATGAGCCGTCTGCTTCAGTTCGCCGGCACGGTGCTGCTGCTCCTGACCTCTCCTGCGTTGGGTCAGGGTGCCACGCCCGCCAGGAACGATCCCGCCAAGCCGGCCAGCAAGGCTCCGGCCGCCAAGCCGACCGACGGCAAGAAGGCCGCGGACGAGACCAAGCCCAAGATGCAGCAGGTGTTCATCGTGGGCATGGACGGCATGGTGGGGGCCGGACTCCGCCACGACGAGATGGTCGCGGTCGAGAAGGAAGCCGACAAGTTCGGCAACAACCAGATCATCGTGCTCAAGATCAACTCCGGTGGCGGCTCGGTGACGGAAGGCGACAAGATCAGCCGCACCCTCGGGCGGATCCGTGACAAGCACCGGGTGGTCGCTTGGATCGAGGAGGCCATCTCCGGCGCCGCATTCACCGCCATGCACTGCCGCGAGATCTACTTCATGCGTCTGGGCACCATGGGCTCCATCACCAAGTTCCAGTCCACCGACAGCGGCCAGGTGAGCGCCACCGGCCGGGATCTCGAGGCCTGGATCGAGCGTGTGGCCGAGGTGGCCGAGGGTGCCGACCGCAACGGCGACGTGGGCCGCGCCATGGTCTATTCGCCCATCGTGGTCAGCTACACCAAGGATCCGAAGACCGGCAAGGTCACCTTCTATCGCGACGGCTCCGGCGAGGTCATGCTTTCCGACGACAAGGACAACCTCACCTTCACCGCCAGCACCGCCATGGACTGCGGCTACATCAACGGCGTGGCGGACGACGAGAAGGAGCTCTTCGAGGCCATGCAGCTCACCCCGGGCACCTACGAGGTGAACCCGGTGGGCAAGAAGATCAGCGACAACTGGCAGAAGGTGCTCGAGCGGTGCAAGGAGCAGTCGATCAGCCTGCAGCAGGACCTCCAGCTGGCCGGCGGCAACGACGCGGCGGCGATCGCCAAGCGGATCAAGCTGTACAAGCAGATGCAGGACATCTGGCGTCAGGCGCCCCCGGTGGCCATGGGCATGGAGGGCGGCGGCATGCTCATGCCGCCCGAGGCCGAGCAGCTGGCCGGTGACCTGTTCGAGAAGTGGCAGACCGCCTCCGACCAGACCAAGGTGGCCATCGAAGTGATCGATCGTTGCATCAAGGAGCTGCAGAAGCAGCTCGCTGCATCCCGCAAGAGGACCATGTGACCATGAACGACTTCGTGTCCGCCGAGCAGCCGAAGCCCCGCACCTGGCCCACCGTCCTCGGCGTGCTCGGCCTGCTCTGGAGCGGCATCAGCCTGGCCAGCGGTGTCTGGTCGCTGGTGGTCGAGCTCACGGGCGCCGTGCCCTCCTCCATGGCCCCCGGCCCGATCGAGCGTGTCGTGGGCGTGCTGGGCTTGCTGGTCGCCGGCCTGCTGCTCCTGGGCAGCGTCCAGCTGCTGCGCCGCAAGGCCATGGGCATCCAGCTCCTTCGCGCATGGGTTCCCCTGTCCCTGGTCATGGGGCTTGCGGGCGTGGGCATGCTCGTGAAGAACCGTGACGCCCTCGAGAAGGCCGTCCGCGAGAGCCTGGAGAAGGCTGCGGAGGAATCGGAGAAGCAGACGGGGCACCGGGGCACCGAGATGCCCGAGGGCATGCCCGCCGCCATGTGGGCCGGCTCGGTCGCCTGCGGCGGCATCATGGCCATCCTTCCGCCGCTGGTTCCCGTGATCTTCGTGTTCGGTCGTCGTGGACGCGAGGCGATGGCCGAGTGGTCGACCGCCGGCTCCCCCTGGCAGCTGCCGCAGGCCTGAGCCTTCAGCCGACTGCCGCAGGCCTGAGCCTTCAGCCGACCTCGCGGCGCTGGAACAGCAGCGTGCCCGCGGCCAGCGAGACCGCGATGAGCGAGATCCCGTAGGGCACCGCCATGGCCAGGTAGTCCAGGCCGATGGGCCGCTTCTGCGTGACCGCGTCCGCCAGCCAGAAGAGCTGGAAGTTGGGCACCACGGCCTGCATGGCCTTGAACGCGCCCCACTCCAGGTGCAGCGCGTCGAACCATCGTGCCTGCTCCTGCGGCAGCTTGCCCATGAGGTCGGCGATCTGCTCGATCCGTCGCGCGAAGAGCCAGTCGCTCAGCAGACCCAGGATGAAGAGCCCCAGCACCGTGAGCAGCGTGAGCACCTGGCCCAGCCGCGTGCTGGCCGCCACCGCGATCGAGGCGAGCACCAGTTCGGCCATGAGCAGCATGCCGATGGCCTTCCAGAGCTCGGGGCGGAAGCTTCGTGAAAGTTGTTCGGCCGCCCAGTCCGGCTTGAAGGGCAGGCTGACCAGATAGGCCACGGCCAGCAGCAGCACCCCC
>CAIOTP010000198.1 GCA_903861235.1 uncultured bacterium
CATCCACCGCTGGCCCGCCCCGACCCCCATGTGGTCGGGGCGGGCTTTTTGCTGCAGTAGAGTGTGCGGCGTGACGAAGCCCTCCAGCGGACAGGCCCCCCCGGCGGCCGGCTGGCGTCGTGTCTCGAGCAGCCCTTCGCTGCCCGAGGCGCACGCGACCGTGCCCGTGGCAGGCCACGCCGGCTTCTGGCGCAAGATGCTCGCCTTCTCCGGACCCGGCCTGATGGTCTCCGTGGGCTACATGGATCCGGGCAACTGGGCCACGGACCTGGCCGGTGGCGCACGGTTCGGCTACACGCTGCTCAGCGTCATCCTGCTGTCGAACCTGATGGCGATCCTGCTGCAGCACCTGGCGCTGAAGCTGGGGATCGCCGCACAGCGCGACCTGGCACAGGCGTGCCGCGACGCTTCGGGGCGGGGCTGGGGCTTCGTGCAGTGGCTGGTGTGCGAGGTGGCGATCGCGGCCTGCGACCTGGCGGAGGTGATCGGTTCGGCGATCGCGCTCAACCTGCTCTTCGGCATCCCGCTGGTGGTGGGCGTGCTGTTGACGGCACTGGACGTGCTCGTGGTGCTCATGCTGCAGAGCCGGGGCTTCCGGGTGCTCGAGTGCATCGTGGGCGGGCTCATCGTGACGATCGGCGGGTGCTTCGCCTACGAACTGGCGGTGTCGAGTCCGCCGATCGTGGCCGTGCTGGGTGGACTGCTGCCCAGGCCGGAAGTGGTGACGAACCCCGAGATGCTCTACATCGCGGTGGGCATCCTGGGGGCCACGGTGATGCCGCACAACCTCTACCTGCACTCGAGCGTGGTGCAGACCCGCGCCTACGAGCGGACCGAGTCGGGCAAGGCCATGGCGATCCGCTTCGCCACCCTGGACTCCACCGCGGCGCTGCTGTGCGCCTTCTTCATCAACGCGGCCATCCTGATCCTGGCCGCCGCCGCGTTCCACGGCACCGAGCACGCGGGCGTGGCGGACATCGCCGACGCCCACCGGCTGCTGGCCCCCGTGCTGGGCGCGCCGCTGGCCGGCACGGTGTTCGCGGTGGCGCTGCTGGCCAGCGGACAGGCGAGCACTCTGACCGGCACCTTGGCGGGACAGATCGTCATGGAAGGGTTCCTGGAGCTGCGTCTGCGGCCCTGGGTGCGACGACTGATCACGCGGTCGGTGGCCGTGGTGCCGGCGGCGATCGTGGCCGGCACCATGGGCGAGCGCGGCGTGGGACAGCTGCTGGTGCTCAGTCAGGTGATCCTCTCGCTGCAGCTGAGCTTCGCGGTGGTGCCGCTGGTGAAGTTCACGGGCGACCGCGCGAAGATGGGTCGGTTCGCCAACCCGGCATGGCTGGCTGCGGTCGCGTGGACCGTGGCCGGCGTCATCATTTCGCTCAACGTGTTCCTGCTGTGGCAGACCGTGGCCGGATGGCTTCGGGGAGAGGGCTGAACCATGTACGCCAAGGTGCTTGTGCCGCTGGAGAACTCGAAGGCCGACCAGGCGATCGTGGACCATGTGCGAGACCTGGCACGGAAGCACGGATCGCGCCTGCTGCTGGTGCATGTCGCCGACGGCTGGGTGGCGCGGTACCAGAACCAGCTGGACCTGCAGGATTCCGAGGAGATGCGGAAGGACCGCGCCTATCTGGAGCGGCGGCGGGGCGAGCTGGCGGCGGAGGGTTTCGAGGTGGAGACGCTTCTGGAGCAGGGCGATCCGGCCCGCCGCATCGTGCAGGTGGCCGAGGACCGCGGCTGCGACCTGATCGCCATGGCCACGCACGGTCACGGCATCGTGAAGGACATCCTGCTCGGCAGCGTGGCGGCCGGCGTGCGGCACCGCACGCGGATCCCCGTGCTTCTGGTGCGGGCCTGAGTCTCAGCCGCCGGTCTCGGCGCGCCGCAGCCACGCCTCCTCGTGCGCGGCCAGGTCGGTCTCGAGCTTCTCGCGCTCCTTGACCAGCTTGTCCAGCTTCGCGTGGTCGCGGGCCATCGCCGGGCTGACGAGCTGCTCGTCGATCTCGGCCCGCCGGGCGGTCATCCTCGCGATGGCCGACTCCAGTTCCTCCGGGCTCCTGCCGTCGAGCGGCGATCGCTTGGGGCGGGGAGCGGGGGGGCGGGCCGCGGGCTTCGCCGGAGCTGCAGCCGCGGGCTTCCGCGCCGTTTCCTTGGCCGCGGCCCTGGTCTCGGCGTCGTGACGCTCCTCCCATTCGTCGTAGGTGCCGTCGAAGAGCGTGGCGCGGCCGTGGCCGTCGACCACGATCAGGCGGTCGCAGGTGCTCTGCAGCAGGGCGCGGTCGTGGCTGACCAGCAGCAGCGCGCCGTCGAAGCCGCCGTCGTCCGGATCCATGGCCAGGGCCTCCTCGAGGCGCTCGGCGCTGGGAATGTCGAGGTGGTTGGTGGGCTCGTCGAGCACCAGCAGGTTGTGCCCGCCCGCCACCAGCCCGGCGATGACCGCACGGGCGCGCTCGCCGCCGGAGAGCTCGCCGAGCACCTTCTCCTGCTCGGAGCCGCTGAACAGGAAGGCTCCGGCCAGATCACGGGCCTCCTGCTCGGTGAGCTTGGCGCCGCCGGGGCGCGCGGGCACCGTGCGCTGCAGGTGCTGCCAGATGGTGAGCGTGCGGTCCAGATGATCGTGGGTCTGGCGGAACCAGCCCGCGTGCATCTTGGGGCTGCGCTTGATCGTGCCCGCGTCCGGCTCGAGTTCGCCCAGCAGCGTGCGGATGAGCGTGGTCTTGCCGGCGCCGTTGGGGCCGATCACGCCGATGCGCTCGCCTGGAGCGACGAAGAGATCCAGGTTGCGGAAGAGCTGCCGCTCGCCCAGCTTCTTGTCGATCGCCTCGGCCACGAGCACGGAATCGCCCACGCGGGGGCCGCTCGGCAGTCGGATGCGCATGGAATCGAGCTCGATCGGCCGCTCGACCAGCTCGTCGCGCTTGAACCGCTCCAGCCGCGTGGCCCGGCCACGGGCCTGCTTGGCGCGCTGCCCCGCCTTGTAGCGCAGGATGTAGCGCTCCTCGCTGCGGATCCGGTCGAGCTGCTTCTCGTGCACGCGCATCTGCGTCAGATGCCGCTCGGCCCGCAGCGCCACGAAGGCCTCGTAGTTGCCCGGGTAGCTCCGGACCTTGCCCTCGTGGATCTCCTCGATGCGGTGCACCACGCGGTCGAGCAGGCGTCGGTCGTGGCTGATCACGATCACGGCGCCCTTGAAGGTCTCGGCCAGGAAGGTCTCGAGCCACTTGCAGCCCTCGATGTCGAGGTGGTTCGTGGGCTCGTCGAGCATGATCACGTCGGGGTTCTGCAGCAGCAGGCGCGCCAGGCTGAGTCTCGCCTTCTGTCCGCCGCTCAGGCCCGTGATCGGGATGTCGAACTGCGCGTCCTCGAAGCCGAGGCCGTGCAGCACCGCGTCGACGAGATGGTCGTTGCTCCAGCCGCCGCCGCGCTCGATCGCCTCCTCGAGCTCGACCTGACGGTCCATGAGTCGCTGCAGCTCGGCGCCCTCGGCGGTGGCCATCGCCTCGAACACCTCGTCGAGCTCGATCTTGGCGCGGTCGGCCTCGGCCATCGCCTTCGCGGCGGCGGTGCGCAGCGTGTCGCCGGCGTCGAAGCGGTGCTCCTGCGCCATGTAGCCGAGGCGCACGCCGCGCTGCACGCTGACATCGCCCGAGTCGAACTTGGCGGTGCCGCAGAGGATCTTGAGCAGAGTGGTCTTGCCACAGCCGTTGCGGCCGACCAGGCCCACGCGCTCACCCGGCTCGATCGCGAACGTGGCGCCGTCGAGCACCTGCTTCGCTCCCAAGGTGACGCGGATGTTGGTGGCCGTGACGATGGGCATGGGGCGGAGGCGGGGGTGGACCCGGCCTGA
>CAIOTP010000199.1 GCA_903861235.1 uncultured bacterium
CACCATGGCCCAGGTGGCCAGCGCCTTCCCGACCGCCGGCGGCCTGTACCACTGGGGCAGCCTGCTGGGCGGACGAGCCTGCGGGTGGGTGACCGCATGGTTCAACCTGGCGGGTCTCGTCACCGTGCTGGCGGCGATCAACACCGGGACCTACGACTTCGCCACCGCGGCCTTCGGGTGGACCCCGGCGGCGGAATCGGCCGCCTGGATCCGCGTTGTCGCCGTGTCGGTGATGACGCTGTCGCAGGCGCTGCTCAACCACCACGGGATCCGCTGGACCACCCGGCTCACCGACTTCAGCGGATGGCTCATCTTGGTGGTCTCCTCGGTGATGACCGTGGCCCTGCTGGTGGCCACGCCCCACTGGGACGGGTCGCGGCTGTGGACCTTCGACAATTTCAGCGGGTTGCCGGAGGGATCGCCCGTGTTCCCCCGCCAGGGTTCGGTGCCGTGGCTCTTCTGCCTGGGTTTCCTGCTGCCGGCCTACACCCTCACGGGCTTCGACGCCTCGGCCCACACCTCGGAGGAGACCCGGGAGGCCGCGCGCAACGTGCCGCTGGGCATCGTGCGGTCGGTGGCCGTGTCGGCCGGATTCGGCTGGGTGATGATCGTGGCCCTGCTCCTGGCCATGCCCGACCTGAAGGCCGGCGCGGCCAAGGGCTTCGAGATCGTGCCGTGGATCCTGCGATCGAGGCTGGGCGACGGCCCCGCCCAGGGGCTGCTGGCCGGCGTGGTGACGGCCCAGTATCTCTGCGGGCTGGCCGCGCTCACCTCGGCCTCGCGCATGACCTACGCCTTTGCCCGTGACGATGGCCTCCCGGGCTCCGGGTGGCTCAAGTCGGTGGATCCGGCCACGCAGTCGCCCTCGGCCGCCGTCTGGACCAGCGCGCTGGCCTCGGTGGCGCTGGTGATCGTGCTGCGCTACGAGACCATCGCCGCGGTGTGCGCGGTGTTCCTGTACCTGAGCTACGTGCTGCCGGTGGCCGCCGGGGCCTGGGCGCATGGACGGACCTGGACCCGCTTCGGTCCCTTCCAGCTGGGCCGGGCCTTCCGGCCGCTGGCCGCGCTGGCCAGCCTCGGGTGCCTCTTCCTGCTGGTGATCGGCGTGCAACCACCCAACCAGCAGGCGCTGCCCATCCTGCTGGGGAGCGCGGCCCTGATGGCGGCGGTCTGGTTCGGCGTCGAGCGCCGGCGCTTCAAGGGGCCGCCGGGCGGGCGGTTGTCCTAGAGCCCGACGGATCAGGCGTTGGCCGGGAAGGCTCTCAGCGCTTCTGCGCCTGGTCGAAGGCGTCGGCCAGCGCGTTCCATCCGCCGGCACCGGGATCGAGGCAGGCTCCCGAAGCCGGCCTGCCCGACGGACGGCCCTGCCCACGGACCGCCGGATTGCCTCCAGGACGCCCGGACCCGGGCTGCGAGGCCCGAGGGGCGTTGGGAGCGGAACGCTGCTCGCGCTGCCCGCCGATCTGGGGATTGGCCTTCATCGACAGGGCGATGCGTTGGCGGGCCAGGTCCACCTCGGTCACGGTCACCCGGACCTTCTGCCCCACCTTCACCACCTCGGCCGGGTCCTTCACGAAGCGGTCGGCCAGCTGGCTGACGTGGACCAGGCCGTCCTGGTGCACGCCGACGTCCACGAA
>CAIOTP010000200.1 GCA_903861235.1 uncultured bacterium
CCATGGACCACGGGATCAACATCGAGCACGCCTGCGGCGGCGTCTGTGCCTGCAGCACCTGTCATGTCTACGTGGAGAAGGGCATGGACCAGCTCACCGAGGCCACCGAGTCCGAGGAGGACCGCGTGGAGGAGGCGCCGGCCATCCAGCGGAACAGCCGGCTGAGCTGCCAGTGCGAGATCCGCGGCAAGGGCCCCATCGTGGTGCGTGTGCCCGCGTGGAACCGCAACGCGATCAAGGAAATTCCGCACTGACATGCCCGGCCGCCTTCACTGGCTCCAGGTGCAGCGGATCGCGGAGGAACTCGTGGAGGTCCACCCGGACATCGACCCGATGACCGTGGCCTTCCCGCGGCTCAAGGCGCTCGTGATGGCGTTGCCCGACTTCATGGAGGAGCCAGGGCACCCCTGCAACGAGAGGATCCTCGAGGCCATCCAGCAGGCGTGGATCGACGAGCGGGCGTGAGTCAGAGCAGCGGGCTCATGAGGCCCGCCGCACCCTCGAGCAGTCGCCGACCCATGGGGCGGCGACGCCACCGGACCAGGTCCATCTCCTCGCTGCGGTCCATGTAGCCCTGCTGCAGCCGTCGCAGCCGCTCGGAGAGCCGCTCGTCGTAGAGCAGCACCCCCATCTCGAAGTTGAGCTCGAAGCTGCGTCGGTCCAGGTTGGCGCTGGTCACCACGGACACCATGCGGTCCACCACGATCGTCTTGGCGTGCAGCAGGCCTCCGGTGAACTCGTGGATGCGCACGCCGCAGGCCAGCAGTTCCTCGTAGAGCCCTCGGCTGGCGCGCTGCACCAGCCATGAGTCGTTGCGACGGGGAAGCACCAGGTGCGTGGCCACGCCCCGGCGAGCCGCCACGCCCAGCGCGGCCTGCATGGGCAGGTCGGGCACGAAGTAGGGCGTGGTCAGCACGATCTCACGCCGAGCCAGCTGCACGGCCGCCTGCACCAGGCTGGTCATGGAATCGTTCCCGAAGTTGGGCCCCGTGGCCACCGCCTGTCCGGCCACGCCCTCCGGCTGGAAGGTGGGCTCGATCGCGAGCACCTCCGAGAGGTCCTCGTCGCGCTCCATGGACCAGTCCTCCACGAAGACCACCTGCAGCTCCCGTGCCAACGGTCCCTCGATGCGCACCACGCAGTCCACCCAGGGTGCGTATCTGGCCTTGGGCGCAAAGGCGGCCTCCGCGATGTTCTGGCTGCCGGTCCACGCCACCTGTCCGTCCACCACCAGCAGCTTGCGGTGGTTCCGCAGGTCCAGGCGGGCGAGCACGGCGCGGACCAACGACACGGGCAGGGCCGCGGTCACCTGCACGCCCGCCTTCTCCAGAAGCATGCGGGTCTCGCTGGACAGGAAGGCCTTGCTGCCCAGGGCGTCCACCAGCAGGCGGGTGGCCACGCCGCGGCGGGCGGCCCGGGCCAGGGCCTGCGCGATCGAACGACCCGCGGCGTCGTTCAGGAAGATGTAGGTGAGCAGGTGCACATGCCGGCGCGCGGCGTCGATGTCCGCCACCATGCGATCGATGTTCGCCGCGCTGTCGCCGCTCAGGTCGACCCGGTTGCCGCCGAGCACGGGACCATGGCTCACGGAGGTCGCCAGCGCGGCCAGCTGCCGCTGATCCTCGTTCAGCGTCACCTGCATGCTGCGCGGGTCCTGGTGCCGGTGCACGGTCGGGGTGTCCACCTTGGCCACGATCGCCGCGTGGCGGGCGGCCCGGCGGCGTCCCACCCGGCTCTCGCCCACCAGCAGGTACAGCCCGATGCCCGCCAAGGGAAGGGCCATCACCGTGACGATCCACGCGGTGGCCACCGCAGGCTTGCGTCCGCGGCGCACCAGCACCAGGCCGGCGACCGCCAGCTGGGCAGCGAACTCGGCGTACAGGAAGACGGGATGGATGCTCACGGGAGACGTCCCGCGTGCGCCATCACACGATCGCCACGATCAGGTAGCGGCGCTCGCCGCGGGGCAGCTCCACGCGCACGGTCTCGTTCACGCGGGCCCGCATCAGGGCCGTGCCCAAGGGGCTGGTGACCGTCACCTCGAGCACGTCGTCGTCGCCGCCGGCGTCGCTCATCTGGCCGACCAGTCGGAAGATCTCCTCGCGGCCGTTGCCCACGTCCTTCACGCGGACCGTGGCCCCCAGGAAGACCATGTCCACGGGCACGTCCACCTCGCCCGCGACCTGCACCCGGGCCAGCTTGGCCTCCAGCTCGCGGATCTTGGCCTCGTTCATGGCCTGGTCCTCGCGGGCGGCGTGATAGTCGGCGTTCTCCTTCAGGTCGCCCTGCGCCCGGGCCTCGGCGATGCGCTGAGCGATCACCGGACGGAACTGGATCCATTCCGCCAGCTGGCTTTCCAGCTTCTCCTTGTCGGCCTTCGAGATCAGTTCCATGGGAGTTCCGCGGCAATCTAGCCGTGGGCGGTGGGGGTGGCAACCGAAGTCCGGGCAGGCCGCGTCCACCACCATGCCGCCGCCCACGCGCCGGCGGCGGCCAGCATCAGGGCCGACACGCCTGGCCACACGCCGGACTGGGTCACGGCGCCGGCCTCGGAGCCCAGCATGAGCACCGCCATCACCGGACCCTGCAGCCAGGCCGGCGGTTCCTGCACGCCCATTCCCGCGGCCAGCAGCCGCAGGGGCAGGCCGAGCGTGGCCACCACGATGCAGATCAGCATGGCGAGCGATCGCCCGCGGGGGTCGCCCACGGCGATGGCCGCCGCCACCACAGCGCCCTCGATCAGCAGCCAGCCGAACAGGATCGCGTCCATCATGGCCAGGCGCTCCGGAGGCCAGGGCGTGGCCAGGCGAAGCGGCCAGATGACCACATGTGTGAGCGCCGCCAACGCGACCAGGTCCATGAGCACCCGCAGCATCGGCCATCGCTCGCGAGGTCCGCTCAGCCTGAGCAGAGGCCAGGCCACGCACAGGCCCACCGCCAGGCTGGCGATCATCAGCCGGATGCCCGGCGCGAAGCTGGCCAGTGAAGCCGCCACGGGCGGACGCAGGCCGATGCACAGCGCCCAGGAGCCGAAGATCCACAGCGAGGCCAGCAGCACCAGTCCGCGAGGCAGCGGCATGCCCCGAGGCTAGCCGGCCTCAGCGGATGGCGACGCAATCCGTGCGAAGGTCCAGCTGGTCACCCACGGCGTCGATCCGGCCGTAGTGCTCGTGGAGCCAGCCCAGGTAGTCCAGCTTCTGCCGCGCCGGAACCTCGGCGGCGCCTTCGCGTCCCGGCAGCCTTCCCCAGGTCAGGGTGCAGCCTCGGGCGGTCTTCATCCTCACGCATCCGTCCTCCGCCATCCCACCCAGGTCGATCCACGCCACCTGCGAGCGCCACGGGCGCTGGTCGATCAGGCGAGCCACCGCCATGCCCGCGGACAGGTCTTCCCCCTCCCATCGGGTGCCGTAGGTGGAAGGGCGTGGGTGCCGGGCGTTCTCGATGCGGATCAGGCTGCGGGGCGCCGAGCCCACCCGATAGCAGCGGGGGAGCAGTCGCCCATGCAGGTCCACCAGATGGTCGTAACCGGCCTCGCGCACCACCGCGAAGGGAACGGTCCAGTCGCCCTCCACGATCACCTCGTTTCCGCCGGTGCGGCGGACCTGGCGGATCTCCTCGAACCAGCCGGTCGACGCCAGAGCATCCTTGGCCGAGGCCAGTCCACTCCGATCCATGGCCGAGCCGTTCAACTTCTCCGCCACCAGGTCGGCCAGCGGCGAGATCTCCGCGTCCGTCATCCAGGGGGGGCGGTTCTCGAAGAGCACCGCCAGGGGTTCGCCGGTCACGGTGCGGCAGGCCTCGGCCCGGAGGGCGGGCACTCCCATGCCCAGCGCCAGGGCCATGGCCGCGATGGCGGCGGTCCATCCCGCCCCGGCCAGCAGGGGCCGCAGCGAGGCCCATCGTTCGGAGAGCGAGGGTGCAGGGGACGACTTGGAGCGACGGCGAGCCATGACCGGCCAGATATCGGCGCGGCGCCCGGCGCGAGTCGAATTTACGCCGGTGCGGCCGGACTCAGCGGCTGGTCACCGTGGCCCGGGCCATGGCGCGTTCCACCAGCAGGGTGGTCAACCGCTCCATGGGCAATCCCACGTGGGCCGCCGCCTTGGGGACCAGCGAGTGGTCGGTCATCCCGGGCATCGTGTTCGCCTCCAGGAACCACGGTCCTCGCTCG
This sequence comes from uncultured bacterium, assembly GCA_903861235.1. Lineage (GTDB taxonomy): Bacteria > Planctomycetota > Phycisphaerae > Phycisphaerales > SM1A02 > SYAC01. Next base: position 4,172 of record CAIOTP010000200.1, read on the forward strand.
TCCAGCAGGAAGTCCACCCGGGCCACGTCCCGCAGGCCCAGCCGTCGCCATGCCTTGCGGGCGAAGTCGCGCATCGCTTCGGCCGTGCCCGGGGGCAGATCAGGGTCGATCAGGTACTCGGTGTCGTCACGGAGGTACTTCGCCTCGTAGTCGTACAGACCCGACTTGGGGCGGATCTCGATGATCGGCAGCGTGCGGTCCTCGAGCAGACCGACCGTCATTTCCCGTCCCCGGATGAAGCTCTCGGCCATCAGGCGAGGTCGCCGAGCATGAAGTCCTGGTCGCTCCCGATCCACATCCGCTCGGGTCAGGCACACCCGCAGGTCCACACTGCTGCCGTCGTCGCAGGGCTTCAGCACCAGGGGCGGTTCCAGGGTCACCGGATCGCCCTCGGTCACCACCTGCGAGGCCGGCGTCGGCACGCCCACTTCGGCGACGGCCCTCTTGCCGGCGGGCTTGTCCATGGCCAGTCGGGCCGCGGCGGGCAGGCAGCCCACGAAGGGTCGGCCGTCCGCCACCAGCAGTTCCTGCAGAGGCCCGCCCTCGCCCCACGGTCCGTGCAGCACCGGGAACACCACCTCGCCAGGCATGCCTCGAAGTTCGTCCAGACCGGGGCGATCGATCACGCGCTCCTCCACACGGGCGCCGCCTCGCCGCAGCGCGGCCACCACCTGCCCGCCGCTCTTCAGGCTGACCTCGTGCTCCGCATCCGGGCCACCCATCAGAACCAGCACATGCATCAGATCGCTCCTGCGCGGTCGCCGCGCTTCCAGAAGGCCACCTCGGTCTGCAGGGTCACCCCGTGCGCCTGACGCACGCCCTCCACGATCGCCTCGACCAGCCGACGCACATCCGCCGCCTTGCCGCCGCGGTCCACGCAGATGAAGTTCGCGTGCGTGGGGCTGACGCTCGCGCCGCCCTCCCGGCGGCCCTTCAGGCCCGCCCGGTCGATCAGCATGCCGGCGCTCACGCGCTCGCCCGAGGGCAGCGTGGGGTTGCGGAACATGCAGCCGGCGGAGTTCTCGGCCATGGGCTGCGACTCCTTCTTGTAGCGCATGTGCTCACGCACCCGGTCGCGCACCGCGGCCGCGTCGTCGCCGCGAAGCTGCAGGCACGCCTCGGCCACGATGCCCCTCGGCAGCGTCGTGTGCCGGTAGGCGAAGCCGATGGCGGGCCGGGCGATCTCGTGCAGGCGACCTTCGCCATCCACCAGGGTCACGCTCTCCACCACGTCGCCGATGGCACCGAACTTTCCGCCCGCGTTCATCCAGATTGCGCCGCCCACGCTCGCGGGGATGCCGGACATGGCCTCCAGACCGGCCCAGCCCAGGCGGGCGGCCTCGTGCATCAGCTTGGACATGTCCGCCCCGGCGCCCGCCCGCACGCGGCCAGGCACGCCGTCGGCCTCGAAGGTCCATCCGGCGAACGAGCCGCGGTCCAGCCGCAGCACCACGCCGTCCACGCCCGAATCGTCCACCAGCAGGTTGGCGCCCGAGCCCAGCACCCGGACCGGCACGCCCGCGCCGCGACATCGCCGGAGCGTCTCCTGCAGCGCCGGCAGGTCCTGCGGGTGCACCAGGGCGTCGCAAGGGCCGCCCACGCCGAACCAGGTCAGCGGAGCCAGAGGCGCGCTCGGCACGATCTCGGCCGACACGCCTTCCAGAAGGCTCGTGATCGATGCGGTCATGGCGTCAACCGGCATCCGCCACTCCGCCCACCAGCGATCGGGCCACCTTCCACACCGCCCCGGCGCCCATGGTCACCACGATGTCGCCGCCGCGCACGAAGGCCCGCGTGGCCGCGGTGGCCGCCGCCAGGTCCGGCACCGCCACCGCGTCGCGTCCCGCGGCCCGGATCCGCTGCGCGACCATCTCGCTGTTCACCAGGCTCCGCTCGGATTCGGGATCACGCACGAAATGGATCGGCGGCAGGATCACCCGGTCGGCATCCTCGAAGGCCCGGCCGAAGTCCTCGATCAGGTGGCGGGTCCGGCTGTGCTGGTGCGGCTGAAACACGCAGACCAGCCGCTGGCAGGGGAACGCTTCACGGAAGGCCCGGAGCGTGACGCGGATTTCCGTGGGGTGGTGCCCGTAGTCGTCGAACACGCGGATGGCGCCGGAGGTCGAGGGCATGCTGCCGACCGACTGCTGCCGTCGGTCCAGGCCGGGGAAGTCCGCCAGCGCCGACTCCACGGCCGCGCGCGCCGCACCCAGGCGAAGGGCCATCACGCCTGCCGCGGCGCCGTTGAGAGCGTTGTGGGCCCCGATCAGTGCCGGTCGCCACCGGAGCGTCTCCTGTCCGCGGAAGAGCACGCGCACGGTTCCATCAGCCGCGCGCTCCACGCGGTGCGCGGCTCCGGACTGCGGTCCGAAGGTCTCCACGGCGGCCGTCACCCGATCGCAGACCTGGTCGCGGTGGGCGCCTTCGTGCGCGATCAGCAGGAACCCGCCCTCGCGGGCAGGTGGAAGCGACCGTGCGAAGTGCGAGAAGCTCTCCACCACCTCGTCCAGGTTCGCGTAGCAGTCCAGGTGCTCCGCCTCCACATTGTTGATGATCGCCGTGGCGGGTCGCAGGTGGTGGAAGGAGCGGTCGAACTCGCAGGACTCGGTGACCAGCAGGCCGCCGCGCCCTGCGAAGGGGCCCGCAGGCACGGTGGCGGCACCGGCGCGGGCGTTCCCCCCGAGGGCCCCGCAGGTCGCGCCGGCGATGAAGCCCGGGTCCAGTCCGGCGCGAACCAGGCACCAGGTCAGCAGGCAGGTGGTCGTGCTTTTGCCGTGCGTCCCGGCCACCGAGACGCCGCTTCGTGCGCCGTGCAGCAGGCCCAGCGTCTGGGCGTAGGTCCGGATGGTCACGCCTCGGGCGCGGGCAGCGGCGAGCGTGGGGTGATCGTCCTTCGCCGCAGCGGTGGCGATCACCAGGTCGGTCTCCTGCGGCAGTTCGCCTCCGGTTCCCACCCGGATCCGCACGCCCTCCCGAGCCAGCCGCTCCACGGCCTCTCCGCCCTCGGCGTCCTCGCCGCCGACCACGGCGCCCGCGGCGCCGAGCAGCCGCGCCAAGCCGCTCATCCCCGTGCCCGCGGCGCCCACCATCCAGACGCGGCGGCCCGCGAACGGGACCGTCGACACGGATGCGGACGCGGAGGTCATGGAACGGATCGTAAGGTCCGTCCCGATCCCGGGCGGGCCTGCATGAAGGGTGGTCTGCGGCACGGGGGTTGCATCGGCAGGGTCCGGCTGGGACCGTGAAGAAGTCGGGTCGCCACGGCGCCGCCTCGTACAATCCACCGGATGGCCGAAGCGACCGTTCAGGTGAGGGCCCAGGTGCTCGTGATCGACGACGAGGTCGAGCACGCCCAGACCATGGCGGACGCCCTTCGCAAGCCGGGCCATGTCTGCACCGTGGTCCACTCCCTGAAGGCCGCCGAGCCCGAGATCCGCAGCGGCGGCTTCGATGTGGTGGTCACGGACCTGGTCATGGACACCCCCACCGCGGGCCTGGAGGTGCTCCGACTGGCCAGGGAGCATCAGCCCGACGCGGCGGTGATCCTGGTCACGGCCCATGGCGACGTGCCCACCGCCAAGGCGGCGCTGCAGGGCGGGGCCTACGACTTCATCGAGAAGCCCCTCGATGTGGTGGTCTTCCGCAACCTGGTGCAGCGAGCCGCCGAGACGGTCCTGCTGCGGCACCAGAACGCGTCGCTTCGCGGCCAGGTCCAGGCGGCCTACGGGTTCGAGGGCATCATCGGCGAGTCCGCGGCCATGCGGAAGGTGATCGACACGATCCGGCAGGTCGCGCCCAGCACCATCCCCGTCCTGATCACGGGAGAGAGCGGCACGGGCAAGGAACTGGTGGCCCAGGCCATCCACAGGCACTCCAAGCGCAGGGAGCGACGCTTCGCCACCTTCAACGCGGCCGGCCAGAGCGAGAGCCTCCTCGAGGACCAGCTCTTCGGTCATGTCCGCGGCGCGTTCACCGGCGCGGACCGCGACCGCGAGGGCGTGTTCGAGTACGCGGACAAGGGCACGCTCTTCCTGGACGAGATCGGCGACATGCCGCTGAGCATGCAGCCCAAGCTGCTCCGCGTGCTCGAGACCGGCGAGGTGATCCGCCTGGGCAGCAACGAGCCCCGCAAGGCGGACGTGCGCTTCATCAGCGCCACCAACCAGGACCTCAAGGCCATGTCGGGGCAGGGGCGATTCCGCCAGGACCTCTACTTCCGCCTCAACGGCGTGGAGATCCACCTGCCGCCGCTCCGCGAGCGTCGCGAGGACGTCCCCGCCCTGGTGCGCCACGCGGTGGGCCGCTGGTGCGCCGACCTGGGCAAGGGGCGCATCGAGGTGGGGGATCCCGCCATGATGCGCCTGATCGCCTACGGCTGGCCGGGCAACGTCCGCGAGCTGCTCAACGTGGTCCACCGCATGGTGGTGACCGCCTCGGCCGACCGGATCGAGTTGCGCGACGTGCCCCCGGAGATCCGGGAGAGCGAGGGCGATCGGGCCGCCGGCGGCGTGGGCAGCCTGGCGGGCATCGGCCTGGACCGCCTGGAGCGTGAGGCGATCCGCCAGACCCTGGCCATGACCTCCGGCAACCGCGAGCAGACGGCCGAGCTGCTGGGCATCGGCGAACGCACGCTCTACCGCAAGCTGAAGGAGTACGGCCTCCGCTGATCACCCGATCGGCGGCGCCCCGTCATGCCCTGGATCCTCTGGCGGCACCTCACGATCGAGCTGCTCAAGGTGCTCCTGCTCACCGCCTCGGTGATCGTGGTGGTGGTGGCGTTCGGAGCCGCCATCCGCCCGCTGGCGGACAACTCGCTGGGGCCGGGCAGCGTGCTGAAGTACGTCTCGCTGGCCATGGTCCCCATGCTGCAGTTCGCGCTGCCCTTCGCGGCGGGCTTCGCGGCCACCATCGTCATGCATCGGTTCGCGGCGGACAACGAGCTCGTGGCCATGGCGGCCAGCGGCATACGCCATGCCTGGGTGCTGGCCCCACTGGCCGGCCTGGGCGTGCTGCTCCTGGTGCTCATGCTCTGGCTGGTCAACTCGGTGGTGCCCCGGTTCTGGGGGCTCATGCGCGACACGGTCGCCGCGGACGCCACGGCGGTGCTGGTGGCTGCGGTCGATCGCGGCGAGGCCCTCGAGATCGGGGACCTCGCCATCTACGCGGACGCGGTCGAGGTGCAGGACGCTCCCCCGGATTCGGGCGCACTCCGCCGTCTGGTGCTCTCGGGCGTGGCGGCGGTCCAGCGCACGCGGAGCGGTTCGGTCGAGTTCATCGGCGACAGCGCGGTGGTGGATGTCCACCGTCGCGAGGACGCCACCGTGCTCAAGCTCTCCATGCGGAACGGCACCGGCTTCCGGGCCGACGAGGGCACCGTGGCGTTCATCCCCAGCGCTTCGCCGGACGCCATGGAGGTCGGCCGCGCCACCGAGCGTGACGCCCGGAGCACGCCCTCGGACGAGCTTCGGCGGGTCCGGGCGGATCTGGATGCCGAACCGCCGGTCCGTCGCTCCATGGAGCGTGCCGCGGGAATTCTCGAACGGACGGACCTGCTGCAGTGCGCCGAACGCACGCTGGCCGCCGGTCCTCTTCACCTGCAGGACGAGGTGGCCCGACGCCGCTACCGCATCGAGGGCGCCAAGCTCCAGGCCGATCGCCTGCTGCCCACGGCCGCGAAGGGGATGGTGGTGCTCACGGAGCTCGATGGCGATCGCCCGCTGCGCCGGGCTGAATGCGCCCTGGCCACGCTGGCCGCCTCCAGCGCCGGCGAGGGCAGTCGCGTGGACCTGGTGGTCGGCAAGTCCGTGGCCACCGACGTCTCGGGTCCACGGCCGCTGGCCACGCGGTGGCCGGACCGGCTCCGCGACCTGCGTCTGGTGGAGTGCCCCTCGCTTCAGCTCGGGGCCGCCTCCAGTCAGGAGCTGCTCGGTCGTCTGGACACGGTCGCGGGCACCTCGCCCACCACGGCCGCTTCCGTGGCCGCCGAGCTCCGGACCCGCCTGAGACAGGTGGACACCGACATGCACTCCAACATCGTGCAGCGTCTGGCGCTGGCCGCCGCGGCGCCGCTCGTGCTGCTGCTTGGCGCCACGCTCGCCGCCTGGAAGCGCGAGAGCATGCCCCTGGCGATCTACCTGCTCGCCTTCCTGCCGGCGATCCTGAACGTGGTGCTCATCGCGGGTGGCCAGCAGGTCATGCGATCGGGCGCAGTCTCGGTCGGCATGCTCGTCATGTGGTCGGGCAACCTGGTGCTGGCCGGGCTGCTGCTGCACGCCTTCCGACAGTGGGCGAGGCACTGATGGCGATCCTCGACCGACATGTCGTCCACCGCTTCCTCTGGAACTTCGTGCTGCTCTTCGGCGCCATCTTCCTGTTCGGCATCGCCGTGGACGTGGTGTTGAACACCCCCAGGTTCCTGGAGGCCGCGGACGCGGTCGTCTCGCGCGGACAGGCCGGCTCACGCTGGATCGCGCTGCCCCTGGTCCTGCTGGACTTCCACGGGCCCCGGCTCTTCCAGTTCTTCCAGTTCATGGTGGGTCTGGTGAGCGTGGGTGCCATGGGATTCACCTTCTCGCAGATGCACCGCGCCCGAGAGCTCACGGCGATCATGGCCGCGGGCATCCGGCTGCGGAGGCCGGCCATGGCGCTGCTCGCGGCCGCCGGTGCGCTGAACCTGCTCCAGTTGGCCAGTCAGGAATGGGTGCTGCCCGGCCTGGCGCCGCGTCTGATCCGAACGCACTCGGATCTCGTGGCCCAGCGTGGCACCGAGTTCCCGGTGCCCCTCACGCGTGACGCCGACGGTCGCCTGCTGCAGGCGGAGAGCTTTGATCCGCTCTCCGGCGAGGTGAAGGGTCTGCTCGTGCTCGAGCGGACGGGTGGGCACCAGGCGCGACGCCGCGTCAGCGCGCTCTCCGCCACCTGGGACGCCGGGCGCGACGCCTGGCTGCTTCGCGACGGGCGTGCCATGGACCTGCCCGATCGCCCGGTGGAAGCTGCGGGCACGGCGGTGGTGGAGCGGCCCGTCGACGCGGTGGCGACCAATCTGGGGCCCGAGGCCATCATGACGCGGCGATTCCGCATCTATGGCCAGATGCTGTCCACGCCGCGTCTGCTCGAGCTCTGGGATCTGGGCGGGGGCGAGCGACTGAACGCCGGCCGCCTGCTGGCCGCCCGCGTGATGGGACCCGTCGTCAACCTCCTGGTGCTCGCCGTGGCGATTCCGTTCTTCCTGCTCCGCGAGCCCAGGGGCCTGCTGCAGCAGAGCCTGCGCGCGGCAGCGTTCGCCGTGCCGGCCAGCATCACCGCCATCACGCTGACCACGCTCCCCATGCCGGGGCTCCCGCCCATGCTTGCCGCGGCGCTCCCGGCGGCGGTGCTGCTGCCGATCGCGGTCTTCCGCCTCAGCGCGCTGCGTTCCTGACCCGCCGCCACGCGGCCCGAAGATCCTCGTCCGAGATCACGGCGTCGCGCTGCGCCTCGCGAAGCCCCGACACCAGAGCCTCCATCTGGATTCGCTCCTGAGCCCGCCGGACGTCCCGCTCCGCGGCGGCCTTCGACTGCGCGGGATCCACGGCCTCCGCCGGCACCTCGCCTTCCATCCGCACCAGCACGTAGCCCTGGTCCACCAGGACCGGAGCGCTGGTCCCGCCCGGCGGAAGGTCCCAGAGCGCCTGACGGAAGCCGGCCGGCCAGCTCGGGTCCAGTCGGCTCACGGGGTTGACCAGTCCGCCCCGCGCAGCGGAGCGGTCGCTGCTCATCGCTGCAGCCACTTCGCCGAAGGGTTCTCCCGCGTCCAGCCGCTTGCGAGCCTCGGCGCACGCCTTCAGGTCGGGCAACGCCATGATGCGGCATCGCCGCCGGGCCCCATGCGCCGCGTCCATGGCGGCCTCCACCGCCTGAGGTGTCACACGGATCTGGTCCTGCACCAGCAGGCGAGCCGCCGCGTTTCGGCGCAGCAGTGCGGTCCATCTCCGGTCGCCCAGTCCCTGGGCCGCGCGAAGATCCACCAACAGCCGATCGGCGCGGTCCCGGTCGTCGCTCAGTCCCGCCAGAAGGTCCCGAGACTCGCGTTCCACCATGGACGCGTCCACGGTCAGGTTCCTCTCACGCAGCAGTCGCTCCAGCTGACGGTCCAGCAGGACTTCCTCCAGAACCACGGAGCCCGCTCGCTCCGCGAGCAGGGGGCGCAACTCGGCCCACTCGATCACTTCACCGCGCCACGCCACGGGCGGCCGCTCCGGTGGTGGCGTCACGGTCGGTGCAGGGGTCGGAGCGGGCTCCACGCGTTCGGTCACGGTGCCGCATGCGGCCAGCACCAGCGCCAGGGCGCTCAGCAGGCGGGAGGTCATGGCCCCAGTATGCCTGTTCCAGCTTCAGCGCGTCCGAGCCGCGGGCCAGGTGGGGCGAAGCGGCCCCTGAAGCGAGAAGATCTCCCGCTCGCCGGCCACACGCATGCGGTCCAGTCCTCGCAGCCATGCAGCCACCTGTCCGGGATCCAGCCGCTCGGCGAGCCAGCCGCTCCGCTGCCATCGCTCCAGCATGGGCCAGTCCACCAGCACCAGGTCGTACCGATCCCGAAGCCACGCCAGCGGATCGGGCTGGGTCGCCGCGGTCTCGAGCGGGTTCGTGTCCCACACCGTGGTCCATCGCACCGGCGCTCCGGGGCGGACCCAGAACGGGGTGCTCCAGCCCACGGCCAGTGTTCGCTGGCCCGGGAAGAGCGATCCCAGCGTCACCTCGACCGACGGCTCGGCGCGCACCTCGGCCGCGGCCTCCTCGCCTTCCAGTCCCTGCAGCAGTGCAAGGTCCACGTCGCCCGAGGCCAGCGTCACCTGTCCGCTCAGCCGCAGCGATCCATCGAAGTCACGAAGGCAGGTCCACACGGCCATCAGCCCCCAGAGCAGTCCGCACCAGAGAAGACCTCGCTGCCAAGCCGCTCCGCGCTCGGCCAGCCGGCACGCCGAAAGACCGATCGCGATGGAGAGCGGGGCCGCCACCGGCACCAGAAAGCGGGATTGCAGGTGCGTGAAGCCCAGCCACGCCGCCAACGTGCATGCGGTCGCCAGCAGACACGCAAGCGCCCACGGCCGGTCGGGCGCCCGCCGCCAAAGGATCGCCATCGCGGCTGCGCCGGCCCAGGGGAGAGCTCCCCACAAAGGCTGCCACGGTTCTCCGGGCACCGGATTGGGGCCGATGCCGAAAAGGGGCCACTGTCGCCACAGGGCGTGCAGACGCTCCAGCCAGGGCAGTTCCGTTCCATGCGCCGCCTGCCATCGTTCCGCCTGTTCGGCCGTCCACCAGCCGGCGGAGCTCGCGCCCGCCAGCGGGAAGAGAGGGTCCCCGGTGTGCCACGCGTTGCGAAGGGCCCACGGGGCCAGCGCCACCGCCGCGGCCAGCAGCGCCGCGGCACCGGCGCGCGGATCCAGGCGAGGTCGGTGCAGCACCAG
>CAIOTP010000201.1 GCA_903861235.1 uncultured bacterium
CCTCGACGACAGCCCGCGGATCAAGGAGCTGTTCACGCAGAAGTATCGGGGCAGCCGCTACAGCTTCGGCTATCCCGCGTGTCCGGACATGAGCGACCAGGAGAAGCTCTTCCGCCTGCTCAAGCCCGAGCGCATCGGCTGCCGCCTGACCGAGAACTGGCAGATCGATCCCGAGCAGAGCACGAGCGCGATCGTGGTGCACCACCCCGAGGCGAAGTACTTCGCGGTGTGAGCGGGGGGATCATCGTCCGGAGTTCAGGATGAACCCCGGAACGGCGCCGATCGCGCGGTAGCGACGCCGCGTGGCAGCCGGCAGTCGGTCGAAGCTTCTCACCATCCCGCGGCAGGCGCCTGCGCCGCACATGCAGCGCATGGTCCACACGTCGTCGGCGCCCAGCAGCGTGCTGTAGTCGTGCAGCACCTCTTCGCCGGCGCGGATCGCGCGCAGCGACCGCAGCACCAGCCGTCCGCGCTCGCGCAGGATCGCCGCGTTCGGCCGGCAGCCATGGTTGGCGAACTCGCCCCACTCGCCGGTGGGATCGAGGTAGCGGTCGGCGTCGAAGCGGATGCAGTTGGCCGCGCGGCGCGGCTGACCATGCCACCATCCCCACACCGTGCGCGCCGAGACCACGCGGCCGTGCAGCGGCGTGATCAGGGCTCCGGGGGTGAAGGCGCGGTTCGCCACCAACCCACGCCCGTTGCGGACCCGCTCGATCCGCAGCGGTGGAAGGCGGCTCACGCCTCCGGCTCCACGGCCTTCGCGTGGTGCTCGCCGGCGTGCCCGCGTCGCGCCGTCTGCATGAGCACCACGCCACCCAGGATGAGCGCCGCGGCCAAAGCGGTTCGGGAGTCGAGCCGCTCGCCCAGGAACATCCAGCCCAGCAGCATGGCCACGAGCGGATTCACATAGGCGTAGGTGGCCACGGCTGCCGCGCTGGTGTGTCGCACCAGCCACATGTAGGCGGAGAAGCCTCCGAGCGATCCTCCGACCACCAGGAACGCCACGGCGAGCCAGGTGCGGTCCGCCGCCGGGATCTCCGTCACGGGAGCCCAGGGCTCGGCCACCGCGCTCGCCGCCAGCAGCATGGCGCCGCCGGCGATCATCTGCATGGCGCTTCCGATCATGGGATTGCGAGGTTGCGGCATGGCCCGGCCGAGGATGGTGCCGGCGCCCCAGAAGAGCGTGCTGCCCAGGATCATGACGGCGCCCACGAGTTCCGAGCCTCCGATGCGGCTGCCGGCGGCCGTCGCCTCCTGGGGCGCTCTCGCCTGCCCGAGGGACCCGCTCACCAGCACCATGATGCCCAGCAGTCCCAAGGCCATGCCCGCCAGAACCCGTGGCGAAGGCATGCCTCGCCCCGTCTGAAGGCGGTCCATGGTGACCAGCGTGATCGGCGTGCTGCCCACGATCAGCGCCGCCACACCCGTGGGCACCGGTCGGGCCAGTCCGGCGCTGAGCAGTCCGTTCGCCAGCAGGAACAGCAGGGCGCCTCCGATGATCGCAGAGCGCCAGTACCGCCACTGTCGCAGCGAGCCCGTCTCGCCACGACCCACGGCCAGGACGATGCCCAGCAGGCACATGCCCGCCAGCGCGAATCGCGATCCGCTCAGCAGCATGGGAGGAATCCGCTGCAGGGCGATCTTGTTGCCCAGGAAGGTGCTGCCCCACAGCAGATAGACCGCCGCGAAGCAGACGGCCAGCATGAGGGTGTGCCTGCGGGTGCGCGGGGTCACGGAACGTCGATGCTAGGGACCGGCAGGGGTTGGGATCGGGCGTCGAATCCCCTAGCATCGGAGATTCGAAGGGACTCCCCATGAGCACGCGAACCACGCCGTCCGCCACCTCCGCCCAGCCCACCCGGACCGCCGTCGACCCGGAGACGGTCTCGCTCTCGGGCTACGTGATCGAGGAGCGCTACGACCCGAGGTCGGTGCCCACCCAGGATCCGAAGGACCCCGCGAAGGCGCACGCCCGCATCGGCGAGGCCGGCCAGTTCCCCTTCACGCGCGGCGTGCACAAGACCATGTACCGCAACCGCCTCTGGACCATGCGCCAGTTCGCGGGCTTCGGCAGCGCCGACGACACCAACAGGCGGTTCAAGTACCTGCTCGAGAACGCCAAGGGCACCAAGGCCAACACCGGCCTGAGCACCGCGTTCGACCTGCCCACCCTCATGGGACGCGACAGCGACGACGCCCTCAGCGCCGGCGAGGTCGGCCGCTGCGGCGTGGCGGTCTGCACCATCGAGGACATGCACCGGCTCTACGCCGACATTCCCGTGGGCGAGGTCACGGTCAGCCAGACCATCAACGGCCCGGCCGCGGTGATCTGGGCCATGTACCTGGCCATGGCGAAGGAGCGCGGCATCGGCTGGGACCAGCTCGGCGGCACGCTGCAGAACGACATCCTGAAGGAGTTCCACAGCCAGAACGAGTTCATCTATCCGCCCGAGGCCAGCGTGAAGCTGGTGGTGGACACCATCGAGTACGCCAGCAGGCACCTGCCGCGATGGAACAGCGTGAGCATCAGCGGCTACCACATCCGCGAGGCCGGCAGCAGCGCCACGCAGGAACTGGCCTTCACGCTCCGCGACGGCATGGAATATGTGGAGGCGTGCATGAAGCGCGGGCTGGACGTGGACGCCTTCGCGCCGCGACTCTCGTTCTTCTTCAACAGCCACAACGAGTTCTTCGAGGAGATCTGCAAGCTGCGGGCCGCCCGGCGCATCTGGGCCAACGCCATGCGGTTCCGCTTCGGCGCCAAGCAGGAGCGCAGCTGGCTCATGCGCACGCACGTGCAGACCGCCGGCTGCAGCCTGACCGAGCAGCAGCCCCTGAACAACATCGTGCGCGTGGCCTATCAGGCCATGGCCGGCGTGCTGGGCGGCTGCCAGAGCCTGCACACCGACAGCATGGACGAGACGCTCGGCCTGCCCACGGAGCAGGCGGTGCGCGTGGCGCTCCGCACGCAGCAGATCCTGGCCCACGAGACCGGCGTTCACCGCACGGTCGATCCGCTGGGCGGCAGCTGGTTCGTGGAGGCGCTCACCGACCGCATGGAGAGCGACGCGAACCAGCTCATCTCCGAGATCGACGACATGGGCGGCGTGGTGAGCGGCATCCACAAGGGCTATTTCCGCCGCCAGATCGCCGAGGCGAGCTACCGCTTCGGGCAGGAGATGGAGGCGGGCGACCGCGTCATCGTGGGCGTGAACGCCTACCCCGAGGGCAACGAGGAGCGGCAGGTGTCCATCCTGCAGATCCCGCACACCGTGGAGACGGAGCAGTGCGACCGGCTGGCGAAGTTCCGCCGCGAGCGCAGCGCCGACGGCGTGAAGCGAGCCCTGGACCGCGTGCGAGAGGACGCCCGCGAGGGACGCAACGTCATGGATGCGCTGGTGGAGGGCGCGCTGTCCCGCTGCACGCTGGGCGAGATGGTGCAGGCCCTGGCCGACGTCTACGGCCGGTACGCCGGCGGCCCGGAGTGGTGACGCCGTTCGGCGCGGTACTTTGCCGCGCATGAGCGACATCCAGACCGTCCGCGACATGCACGACTGGCTCCGCTGGCTGACCGACCGCTCCATGGGGGCGTGCCGTGGCCTGTCCCAGGAGGAACTGCATCGCACCTTCCCGATCGGGCTCGGAAGCGTGTTCGAGACGCTGCTGCATCTGCTGGGCGCGGAGATGGTCTGGATCGGCGTGCTCAACGGCACGGCCGACAGCGTGGTGTGGCCCGAGAAGTCCGCCTATCCCGATCTGGACGCAATCGACAAGGCTTGGAAGACGACGCGCACCGACTGGGACCGCTACCTCGGAACGCTCACGCCCGCCGAGTGCGGCCGAATCGTGGAGCGTGTGCGCGACGGGAGGACCTATCGGCAGCGAGCGATCGACGCCTGCCTGCAGGTGCCCACGCACGCGCTCTACCACAACGCGCAGCTCAGCTTCATGCTCCGAAGCATGGGCAAGTCGCTTCCGGACTCCAGCTGGATCGGCTGGGCGCGACACAAGCAGGGGCACTGAGCCCCGGGCGGGATCCCGCGGGCGCGGGACCCCGCCGCAGGGTGATCGCCTCAGCGACAGGTCGCGGGGCCGAAGTTGAGCAGGATCAGGGACAGGTCGCCCTGGTCCACCTCGCCGCTGCCGTCGAGATCCGCCGAGCAGCCAGGACACGGTCCGAAGTCGAGCATGGCCAACGCCAGGTCGCCGGGATCGATCTCGCCGGTGCCGTCCAGGTCGAACGGCCTGATCCGGAGCGAGGCCTCGGCCGATTCGGAAGCCCACAGATCGTCGGGTCGGCAGGGCAGCTTGCCCACGCGCTCCTCCGGAGCCGAGTCGTCCGCCGAGGCTCCGGCCTTCAGCGTCAGCACCAGGCGGTATGCGCCGGCGTCGAGCGGCACCGTGTCCATGGTGCCCGGCTGCACGAAGGCGAGCCCGCTCGGAACGATCAGGTCGAGTCGCCCATCGCGGACCGTGTCGGGTGTCGACCACGGGTGGTCGCGCAGGATCGCCCAGGTCATCCTCGCATGGAGCAGGTCGCCGAGCCCGTTCTCGTCGGGATCCACGACCGCGTCGCGCACGCGAATCACCATGTCCGCGGACACGGTGGCAGGTCCGCAGAGTTCGAACGGTGCCTCCACGGTGATGTCACCGTGGAAGGAGATCGTCGCACGCCCACAGAGGGCGGCACCGTCGTCCTCGTTCGAGCAGACGGCCATCAGGAGCGACTGCAGGCTGGACTCGGATCGCTTGTCGAATGCGCATGAGACCGCCACACCCTGATCGGTGGCGATCGCGTCGCTGAGAATGGTGACCGCGGGAGCGGACGGACTGGCGGTGACGCCGGCATGGTGGCCGCAGTCGGGCGACTCCTGCACGAACAGTGGCCACGCCTGCGGCGGGACCGCCCAGGCCCATGCGGCGTCCGAGGCCGCGCACCGGGGGGTCGCGACCTGGCCCGGAGCACACTGACTGATGCGGGGGCCGCTGGCTTCCTCGGACTTCAGGACAGCATTGACGCTGGCCACGGGCGGTCCTGCCGTCCAGCCCTGCTGCGCAAGCGCGGGAAGACCGGGCATTCCGAACGCGAGGAGCGAAACATGGCACGCGAATCCCGAAGGGGCAGGGATCCACCGGCGAGAGGGAACTTGATGTCGCATGACTCCAACGCCTTTCCGTCTGGAGCCCACACGTCCGCCAACCTAGTGGGTGGGCCTTCCGTGCCCTAGCGATGAAGGCAGATTCCGGCCGGGCTGACCGCATTTTCCGCGCTCTCGGACCCTGAGGGCTACCCTGTCGCCCATGCCGAAGCGTTACCTGCTCTCCATCGTGCTCGGGTCGGTCCTGGTCTTCTGCTGGGGCGGCTTCGCGTGGGCGGGCGGGCTCTACGACCGCTTCATGCACCCCATGCCGGGCGGCGAGGCCGTGGTGAAGGCCATGGACGCGGCGGCCCCCGCCAGCGGCATGTATGTGCACCCGGCGCCGCTGCCCGAGACGCCCGGAGCCTCGGCGCAGGAGCGGGCGGCGATGGAGCAGGCCCGCATGGAGCAGTTCCACGCGGGGCCGCTGATCATGATGGCTTTCACGAAGGGTCCGAAGGAGTCCGACCCCGCGCGCATGTTCACGCGCGGGTTCCTGGTGGAGTTCTTCGCCACCGCCATGCTGGTCGCGGCCGTGGGCCTCGCGGGCGCCGGGCACGGCCGGCTGCGGCGCTTCCTGGCGCTGCAGGCCATGGTCGCGTTCATGGCGCTGGCCACGCACATGGTGTCCTGGGCCTTCATGGACACGCCGAACGAGTGGACCGCGGTGCTGGTGTTCGACAGCTGGGTCGGATGGACGCTGGCCGGCCTGCCCGCGGTGTTCCTGATGCGGTCCATGCGCCCCGGCGACACGAGCGCCGCCTGAGCGGCTTCCGTACCATCCGCCCATGGCCGTGACGCACCAGGGCCCCAAGGGCACGCGCGACTTCTATCCCGACGCCATGGCGGTGCGCCGCCATGTGGAGTCGGTGTGGCGGAAGGCGAGCGTGGACTGCGGCTTCGACGAGGTGGAAGGCCCCAACTTCGAGCACCTGTCGCTGTACACCGCCAAGAGCGGTCCGGGCATCGTGAACGAGCTGTTCAGCTTCCGGCGCGCCGGCGGCGACGACGACTACGCGCTGCGCCCGGAGTTCACGCCCACGCTGGCGCGCATGGTGGCCGCGAAGGCGGGCAGCCTGCCGCTGCCGGTGAAGTGGTTCGCCATTCCCGTGCACTTCCGCGCCGAGCGACAGCAGCGCGGC
>CAIOTP010000202.1 GCA_903861235.1 uncultured bacterium
AGGGGCCAGAGGCGTTCCGCCTCCAGCATCAACGCTTCGTCGGCCACCGGTGGCGAGGCCTCGAACCTGGGCGAGGGGACCACGGGCGCGGTCGCGCACGCCGGCAGCAGCACGGTGGCCGCCAGCAGGGCCGCGCGTCTCACGGCTCCAGGCCCAGGGCCTGCCACCGCTTGCGGATCTCCTGCAGGGAACTTGGCGTGGTGCGCGTGCCGTCGGGCTCCACCCGGTCCACTCGACCGCCCTGGGGGCCGAATCGCTCGATCAGGGGCTGGGACTCAGGCGTGCTGCGCGACACGAGCGTCCAGGTGCCGTCGGTTCCGGGCCTCCACCCGACGGGCCTCTGGCAGAGCCGGGTGGTCCCCGGGTCGAGCGCATAGAAGATGGCCTCGCCGGCGGCCGAAGCGTCCTGCGGCAGGAGCGAGCCCAGCACCATGGCCAGGGCCTGCGGCAGGTAGGCCACCGGCGGAATCTCCAGTTCCAGCGGAAGCGTGGCTTCGCCCCCGGACTGCGAGGAGACGATCAGCATGGGGCCGGGCCTTCCAGGCGCGGGTCGGGATCGCAGCCCGATCTGCTCGAAGCGGACCTCGGGACCGCTGCCTTGCTGCGAGCTCTTGACCACCCAGGCTTCCGCGCCCAGGTCCCATGCGACCCAGTAGCGGGCCTGCGTCTCGATGCGGTCCACGCCGTCGGCGCTGTTCATGCGGGCCGTGAGGAGCACCAGCAGTCCCTCCTCCCGGGCCAGGGCGTCCTGTGCTCCGCCGCGATTGAAAGAAGCTTCCGAGCGCGGCGCCGCGCGCACCGCCATCTCCATCCAGCCGACCTCGGTCTGCGTGGCGTCCGGCCCGGGTCGCCAGATCCGGAAAAGCTCGGAGCCGGGACGGACCAGCGACTTCAGGCGCTCCGCCGTGAAGCCGCCGCGGAGCGTGTCGCCTCGCTGCACACGTGCGTTCCGCTGCACCTGAAGCTGGCGAGGGTCCTGCACCTGGGCCGAGGCGAAGACCGCGTCCAGGCGGGGCTCGACATCCGCGAACGCGGCAGGGGAGGTGATCGCGCCCACCGAGATGAACACGCCCGGTCCGGTGCGGACCAGCAGCCAGCCCGCCATGGTGGACTGGCCGCCACGCTCGGCACTGGCCCAGACCACGCGCCCGTCGCCGCCCTCCACCTTCAGGTCGCGTTCCTTGATCACCTTCACGGTGGCGCCGTCGAGCGAGAGTCCATCCACGGCGGCCTTCGCCTGCGCGGCCAGGTCCACGGCAGGATCGGGCGCCACGGCCACCTGCACCCGCATGCTCCAGGGACTCTGGCCGGCCGGACTCTCGATCTGCCAGACCGGGAACTCCTCCTGCACCTGCCGGACCACCAGGCAGTTCGGGGGCAATTTCAGGCTCAATCCGATGTCGGCGAAGATCTGGCGATCGTCTTCCTGCGATGAGAGTCCTGTAACCGCAGTGTTATTGACACTTGTTTCGCCTTCGACACCCTTCGGGGGGTTGGCGGCCGCAGGCCAGATGGTCAGCAGCAGCAACGCCGCGGGAAGAGCAGCACCGGGAATCCGCATGGCCCGGAATCTACCGGGAAGAAGGCCGCTTGACGCTGACGGCGATTTGGGTACCTTTGTCCGTTCTCGCCATTTCCGTTGCGCGCGGCAAGGTGCCGACGCCGGAGACGGCACAGTCTCGCAGGTGCAAGAGCAGGAACTGCCATGACAGGCGGCAAGATTCGCATCCGAATGGAGGCCTACGACCACCAGGCCCTCGACGCGTCCGCGCGTGAGATCGTGGATCACGCCAAGCGCACCGGAGCCCGCGTGGCAGGCCCCGTGCCTCTGCCCACCCGCCGCGAGATCTACACCGTCAACCGTTCGCCGTTCATCGACAAGAAGAGCCGCGAGCAGTTCGAGATCCGCAC
>CAIOTP010000203.1 GCA_903861235.1 uncultured bacterium
GCCGCCGTAGCCCAGGCCGGGATAGAGGAACTGGTCGCCGATGCGACGATCGGCGCACATGCCCGATCGGACGCTGTTCACGTCGGCGCCGTACTTCTCGCACAGGTTGGCCATCTCGTTGATGAAGCTGATCTTGCAGGCCAGCATGGCGTTGCTGGCGTACTTCACCATCTCGGCGCTGCGGACATCCATGATCAGGATCGGGTGGCCCTGACGCACGAATGGCTCGTAGAGCTCGCGCATGACCTCGGCCGCCTCGTCGCTCTCCACGCCGCAGACCACGCGATCGGGCTTGTTGAAGTCCGTGATCGCGTCACCTTCCTTCAGGAATTCCGGGTTGTCCGCGATGTGGAAGGGGACCTTGGTCCGGCTGCGGATCAGGTCGCGCACCTTGTGGCTGGTGCCCACCGGCACGGTGCTCTTGACCACCACGGTCCTGGCCTTGCCGCCCGGACCGATCCTCTCGAGTTCGTCGGCGATGTCCTTCGCCACCGCCAGCACGTACTGCAGATCCGCACTGCCGTCCTCGTCGCTGGGGGTGCCCACGCAGATGAAGATCGCCTCGGCATGCCGGTAGGCCTCGGCCTTGTCCAGGGTGAATCGGATCCGCTTGGCCTCGATGTTCTTCTGGAGCATCTCGCTCAGGCCGGGCTCGTAGATGGGGCTTTCGCCCCGCCTCAGCATGTCGATCTTCCGTTGATCCACATCCAGGCACACCACATCGTTGCCCATGGCCGCGAAGCAGGCGCCCGTGACCAGACCGACATACCCCGTACCGACCATCGTGAGCTTCATGCTTGATTCTCCTGAGTGGCGAAGAGGAAGATGCTACCGGGAGGTCGGCCGCCGCAGAGCGGAGGCACGCTCCCGCTCCAGCAGCCACCTCTTCAGGGCCAGTCGTGCGTCCGCCGGATTCCGGCTTCCCGCGTAGCCGCCCAGGTCCCGCACTCCCACCACGCGGTGGCATGGAATCACCACGGGCCACGGGTTCCGACGCATGGCCTGGGCCGCGGCCCGCACGGCGGCAGGGGAGCCTGCCGCTCGGGCGATCCATCCGTAGGTGCGGGTCTGTCCCCGCGGGATCCGGATCGCGGCGCGCCAACAGCGGCGCTGGAACGCCGAGCCTTCCGGGAGCGTCCGGAGCCGCACCGACCGCCCCTGGAGTGCCGCGGCCGCCGCCTGTCGCAGCCAGGTCCGCTCCGCGATCGCGCAGCGGAATTCCAGCGGCCCCGGCGGGGTCTGCAGCTTGAATCCGTGGCTGGCGGGCGACCTCGGCATGCCACACCGATACCATCGCGACATGACCTCCGCCACCGCCTCGCCGCACGCTCCCGCCTCGCTTGACCACCTGTCCCAGGGCCTGCTGTCCCTGCTGCACCAGGCGGACCCGGATGTGGAGCGCATCCTGGCGGGTGAGGCCGATCGGCAGGCGAGCACGCTGGAACTGATCGCGAGCGAGAACCATGTCAGCGCGGCCGTCATGCATGTGGTGGGCAGCTGGATGACCAACAAGTACGCCGAGGGGTACCCGGGCAAGCGGTACTACGGCGGCTGCCAGTTCCACGACCAGATCGAGGACCTGGCCCGCGACCGCGCCAAGAAGCTCTTCGGGTGCCGGTTCGCCAATGTGCAGCCGCACTGCGGAGCCAACGCGAACATCGCCGCGTTCATGGCGCTCCTGAATCCGGGCGATCGCGTGCTCAGCCTGCCCATCAAGAGCGGTGGTCACCTGAGCCATGGCCTGAAGCCCAACTTCAGCGGCACGTTCTACGACATCGTGGAATACGGGCTCGACCCGAAGACCGAACTGCTCGACTATGACGCCATCGAGAAGGTCGCCGTGGAATCCAGGCCCCGGCTGATCATCTGCGGCTACAGCGCGTACTCCCGGGTGATCGACTTCGCCCGCTTCCGTGCCATCGCCGACAAGGTCGGCGCGTTCCTGATGGCCGACATCGCCCACATCGCGGGACTGGTGGCAGCGGGGGTTCACCCCAGCCCGTTCCCGCACGCCCATGTGGTGACCACCACCACGCACAAGACGCTCCGTGGCCCCCGCGGCGGCCTGATCCTGTGCGACGACGAGGACATCGCCACCAAGATGGACCGCAAGGTCTTTCCGGGCAGCCAGGGCGGCCCACTCATGCATGTCATTGCGGGCAAGGCCGTGGCCTTTGGCGAGGCGCTGAAGCCCGAGTTCAAGACCTACAGCCGTCAGGTGGTGGCCAACGCCAAGGCACTGGCCACCGCCATGCAGGGGCACGGCTACCGCCTCTGCACCGGCGGCACGGACAACCATGTCATGCTGGTCGACTTGCGTCAGCGGGATGCCGAACTCACCGGGGCCGACGCCGAGAAGTGGCTCGAGTCGGCCGGCATCATCGTGAACAAGAACGGCATCCCCAACGACCCTCGGCCCCCCATGGTGACCAGCGGTCTGCGCCTCGGAACCCCGGCCCTGACCACCCGGGGACTGCGTGAAGGCGAGATGACGCAGGTTGCCGCATGGCTCGATCGGGTGATGGTTTCCAAGGGCGAATCCGGCGTCGTGCGAGCCGTCCGCCAGGAAATCCGAGATTTCTGCATGAAATTCCCGCTGCCGCACTGATGCCGGGCACGCCGACTCTCGGCTCGAGGGCATCAGTTCTAGGACGTTGAAGACCACAGGATCGGGTTGGGAAGTTCCTCCTCGCGGGGTTCCTGATCAACCCGGATTCTTCGGTTTTGTTGGTTTCACTGCTTGCTTGGTCGGGATTTCGTGGCACATTGCCTTCGCCCGAGGCTCCCTCCAAGGGCATCCCGTTCCGAACGCCGCTCCGCCCTCAACCGGGTCGGCATCGCAAGTCCCCCACAGTGCGCAAGCGCTGACGGCCCGAACCGGGCCGGATCCCTCAGGAGTTCCGAAACATGAAGACTTCTGTTCTCGCCGCGACTGGTCTGGTCGCTCTCATCGCCGGTGGCCTGAACGCCAATCCGGGCGTGACCTACACCGACTCGGCCACCGACATCGGCAATGTGGCTGATGCCGGCGGCACCGCCAACCTGCTCAGCGTCGAGGTGTCGCACACCGCGACCGACGTTCAGTTCACCCTGAACCTTGCCGGCAGCGTTTCAAGCACCGACTGGGCGAAGTTCATGATCGGCATCTCCTCGCCCGGCTCGGGCGTGAAGACCAGCTCCGGCAACGCCTGGGGCCGTCCGATCAACATGAGCAGCGGCGGTGGCATGAACTATTGGGTCGGCTCGTGGGTCGACTGGGGCGGCGGCGCCCAGCTCTGGGACAATGGCGGTTCGGGCTGGAACGGGCCGGGCTCCGGTGCCAGCATCGCGCTGAACGGCAACAGCGTCACCCTGACCGTGTCCCGCGGCGGCATCGGCATGAGCGGTGACGGAACGTTCCTGTTCGATGTCTACACCTCGGGTGGTGGTGGCAACGACGGCGCCATTGACGCCCTGAGCACCGACGCGGTGTCCATGGCCAACTGGGGTGACAGCTTCACCACCACCAACGCGCTCAGCTACACCATCCCCGCCCCGGGCGCGGTGGCCCTGGTGGCTCTGGCCGGCATGGTGGCTCGCCGCCGCAAGGCCTGAGCCCTCGGGACTGTTCGGAACCAACGCCCCGGTGCGAGCGACCCTCGCACCGGGGCTTATCTTTCGGCCACGCGTGACCAGCATTCTGGGCATCTCCGCCTTCTTCCACGACAGCGCCGCCGCCCTGGTGCAGGACGGCCGTCTGGTGGCCGCCTCGGAGGAGGAACGGTTCAGCCGCCGCAAGCACGACGAACGCTTCCCGGTGCGGGCCGCGGCATGGTGCCTGGAGCGAGCGGGCCTGCGGGCGGAGCAGTTGGACGCGGTCGTCTTCTACGAGAAGCCGCTGGTCAAGTTCGAGCGGCTGCTCGAGACCTCGCTCGCATTCGCGCCACGCGGCTTGCGACCGTTTCTCATGGCCATGCCGCAGTGGCTGCAGAAGAAGCTGCACCTGCCGCGAGAGATCGACGCGGGCCTGGGCGGCACCTACCAGGGGCCCATCCTCTTCACCACGCACCACGAATCCCACGCGGCCAGCGCGTTCTTCCCCAGCCCGTTCGAGCAGGCCGCCATCCTGACCTTGGACGGGGTGGGCGAGTGGACCACGGCCAGCTGGGGGGTGGGCCGCGGGAACGCCATCGAGCTGCGGCAGGAGATGCGGTTCCCGCACTCGCCCGGGCTGCTCTACAGCGCGTTCACGCACTACTGCGGGTTCCGCGTGAACAGTGGTGAGTACAAGCTCATGGGCCTGGCGCCCTACGGCGAGCCGAAGTACCGCGACCTGATCCTGGAGCGGCTGGTCCGGCTGCATCAGGACGGCTCGTTCTGGCTCGACCAGCGGTACTTCGACTACGCCGCTGGACTGACCATGACCGGGCCGAAGTTCGACCGCCTCTTCGGTGGCCCGGCACGCAGGCCCGAGAGCCCGCTGACGCAGCGTGAGATGGACATCGCCGCGAGCATCCAGGCGGTGACCGAGGAGATCGTGCTTCGCATGGCCCGGCATGTGCACGCCCGCACCGGCGAGCGAAATCTCTGCCTGGCCGGCGGCGTGGCGCTGAACTGCGTGGCGAACGGAAAGGTGCTCCGGGAGAAGATCTTCGACCGCATCTGGATTCAGCCTGCGGCCGGGGATGCCGGCGGGGCCGTGGGCGCGGCC
>CAIOTP010000204.1 GCA_903861235.1 uncultured bacterium
GTCCACGGACCGAGGCGTTCTCTCTTCACCTGACGGGCAGCCGTTGGTGGCGGCTTCCCTGAATAGCGGGGACTGGATTTGAACCAGTGACCTCCGGGTTATGAGCCCGACGAGCTACCAGGCTGCTCTACCCCGCAGTCGAAGGGTAGATCGTAGGTGCGAACCGCATCACCGTCAACCACCGTGACGCCGCATCAACGCGTCGCGTCGCCCGTGGTGCTCCGTGCCTGGCCCGGTGGGGCGGTTGCCCTCCCACGCCTCCGGACGCGAGCGAACGCCGTGCGAGAGGGCGGGAACAAGGGGTGGGAGCGACGTCAAAACGAAAACCCCCGCCGGCGAACCGGCGGGGGTTTGGAGTTTGCTTCCGTTCCTTGCCTGTCAGACCATCACCGCATCAGCGGCGACGGCGGCTGACCAGGCCGGCGAGACCCACGAGGGCCGCGGCACCCGGAGCAGGCACGGAGTAGACCGACATGCTGCCGAAGTCCACGTTGAAGGAGCTGGTGGTCGCAGCGCCGGAGGTGATGAAGTTGAAGTCGATCACAGAGTTCACCGTACGCACGCCGGCATCCACGAAGAAGCCGGTGTAGGTGGCGCCGCCGTCGACGCTGTAGTACCACTCCACACGACCCGTGTCGAAGTTGTGGTTGCTGGCGAAGTAGACCCAGCTGTTCGCCGTGGGCACCGGGTTCGTGAAGGTTCCGGTGTTGAAGGTGAACACGTAGTTGCCACCCGCGGTGGCGCCCAGAGCCGCTGCTGCGGAGGCCGTCAGGTACGCGCCACCCTGGATCTTGCCCTGGGCGTAGCTGGTGCCGGTGCCGACATCCATGCGCATGCCCGAGGTGATGTAGGCGGCGCTGGTGTCGTAGTCGTAGGTGAACATGGCGCCACGACCACGCTGGGTGTTGGCGGCCTTGTTGAACATGCTCGACTCGGTCCACACGGTGTTCTCGCCGGCGCCACGACCAGCGAACTCGGCGCTGATGTCACGGTAGAAGAACCGCGAGCTGGTGCCGGACTGAGCCTGGTTGTAGCCCTTTCCAGCCTGGCCACCCGGCCGGCTGGCCGTGATGTTGAACGCAGCGGTGGTGCCGCCGTAGTTCGTCCACAGGTCCTGGCCGACGGCGCTGCCGACGGTGAAGTTGGACCAGTCGGTGGCGTAGAGCGAGGTCTGGGCCTTGTCCAGCTTGGGCAGCTTGAGGCCGGTGCCGATCATGTTGGCCTTGCCGAGGGAGATCTCGGTGTAGTCGCTGGCGAGGGCGGCGGACGAGATGACAGCCGTGGCAAGAGCCGCAATACCGATCTTGTTCATTGGGAAACTCCAGTGAGGGAAAGGGAACGGAAGGGAACGGGCCGAAGCCCAGGGGAACGAGTCTTCACCAATCGGCGGGCGGCAGGGAATGCCGTGGGATCCCGACGCTTGGATGGACGCTGCAACCTAACCCGGCTTTGACCGAGGGCAAATATGCGGCATGAAGAATCGAAAATTCATGCTGCCGATTTCGTGAGTGCGGCTTGATTTCGCGGCTGATGCGGGGGAACGGGGCGTTGGAGGCCTCGTTTCGCTTGGGCAAGAGCATCGCGGCTTCCCCTCCCGGGACAGGTCGGATGTTTTTGTATCATTCAGACCTGTTTTTATTGGCCATTTGGTCGGATGAGCCACTTCTGACCCCATCGAGCATTCGCTTTCCACCCTCCTTCAGCTTTCTCAGCCAAAGGGCTGCGAACTGGAATTCAAGGGCCAGAATGGCCAGGCCCGCAGGAATGACGAGCATGGCCGGGCCTGGCGTGACCAGCATGATCACGCCGACCAGAAGGACCGTGCCCCCCATGACCGCCACGCAGATTCGTCGTGCAGCCCTGAGCGTGACCTTGGCCATTCCGTTCATGGCGGAAGCGTAGGGCTGGGCAGGATGAACCGCGACCATGGCTACGATCGCGTTTCGGAGACGCTCCATGCCGCCATCCACGCCAGCCCCGGAAACGACCCAGATCATCTACTCCATGCAGGGGGTGACCAAGGAGATCGACCGCAAGCCGATCCTGAAGGACATCTCCCTGTCGTACTACTACGGGGCCAAGATCGGCGTGCTGGGCCTGAACGGCAGCGGCAAGAGCACGCTGCTGAAGATCATGGCCGGCGTGGACAAGGCCTTCGAGGGCAAGGTGTGGGCCGCCCAGGGCTACGACATCGGATACCTGGAGCAGGAGCCGCTGCTGGGCGAGACCCGCACGGCCATCGAGGTGGTGCGCGAGGGCGCGAAGGCCACCTTCGACCTGCTGGCGGAGTTCGACCGACTGAACGAGAAGCTGGCGGAGCCGCTGGATGCGGACGCCATGGAGAAGGTGCTCAACCGTCAGGCCGAGGTGCAGGAGAAGCTGGAGAAGCTGGACGCCTGGAGCGTGGACAACCAGCTGGAGATGGCCATGGAGGCCCTGCGTTGCCCGCCGCCGGACCAGCCGCTGAACACCTGCTCGGGCGGCGAGAAGCGACGCGTGGCCATGTGTCGGCTGCTGCTTCGCAAGCCGGACATCCTGCTGCTGGACGAGCCCACCAACCATCTGGACGCGGAGAGCGTGGGCTGGCTGGAGCAGCACCTGAAGCGTTACGAGGGCACCGTGATCGCGGTGACCCACGACCGCTACTTCCTGGACAACGTGGCGGGCTGGATCCTGGAGCTCGACCGCGGCGAGGGCATTCCCTACAAGGGCAACTACACCGGATGGCTCGAGCAGAAGCGCCGCCGCCTGGAGATCGAGGAGAAGCAGGAGAGCCAGCGGCAGAAGACCCTCGCCCGCGAGCTGGACTGGATCCGCCAGAACCCCAAGGGCCGCCAGGCCAAGAGCAAGGCCCGCGTGAGCAGCTACGAACAGCTGCTGGCGCAGGACACCAAGGCCAAGGCGAAGGAGATCGAGATCTTCATTCCGCCCGGCCCTCGCCTGGGCAATGTGGTGGTGCAGGCCAAGGAGGTGCGGAAGGCCTTCGGTGACCGCATGCTGCTCGAGGGCGCCACCTTCGACCTGCCGCCGGGCGCGGTGGTGGGCATCATCGGGCCCAACGGCGCCGGCAAGACCACGCTGTTCCGCATGATCACCGGCCACGAGAAGCCCGACGGCGGCGAGTTCCGCGTGGGCGAGACGGTGAAGCTGGCGTACCTGGAGCAGACCCGCGACTCGCTGAAGGACACCGACAGCGTGTGGCAGGCGATCTCGGGCGGCAGCGAGATGATCAAGCTCGGCGGGGCCGAGGTGAACAGCCGAGCCTATGTGAGCCGCTACGGCTTCACGGGCAACGATCAGCAGAAGCAGGTGGGCGTGCTCAGCGGCGGCGAGCGCAAC
>CAIOTP010000205.1 GCA_903861235.1 uncultured bacterium
CGGCCTTCGTCTTGACGCCGTAGAGCGAGCGGCCCTTCTTGCGGCCGTCCACGCCCAGGCAGTCCAGGGTGCCGCGCACCACGTGGTAGCGCACGCCGGGCAGGTCGCGCACACGGCCACCACGCACGAGCACGATGCTGTGCTCCTGCAGGTTGTGGCCCTCGCCGCCGATGTAGGCGGTGACTTCCTTGCCGTTGCTCAGGCGCACGCGGCACACCTTGCGAAGCGCCGAGTTGGGCTTCTTCGGGGTGACGGTCTTCACCTGCAGGCAGACGCCGCGCTTCTGCGGGCACCGGGCGAGGTCCTTGACCTTGCTCTTGGCGGGCTTGTCGCGGCGGGGGTGTCGAACGAGCTGGTTGATCGTGGGCATGCGATGTCCTGGTGCAGGTGAAACTGGCCCCTCAGGGCCGGATCGGCGAGTCTAGCGGAAGCCGGGGGCCATCCGCAAGGTGCGAGGCGATCCGGCCAGCCCGGGAATTCGGCCCCGGCGGGCTGAAATCGCCCGCTGTGGCGGGGTCAACCGCCCCGAACGGCCCGAATGGCAGCCACGGCCATGGCATCACAGCGGGTGTTCTCCGGGTGTTCATTGTGGCCCCGGATCCACTCCGGCATCAGGCGGTGGGTCTGGCGAAGGGTGTCGAGGCGCTTCCAGAGGTCGTCGTTCTTCACCGGCTTCTTCGCGGCGGTCTTCCAGCCCCGGGCCTTCCAGCCGTCGAGCCATTCCTTGAGCCCCTTCACCACGTACTCGCTGTCGGAGACCAGCCGGACCTCCGAAGGGCCTGGCAGCGCTTCGAGACCCCGGATCACCGCGAGCATCTCCATGCGGTTGTTCGTGGTCGAGGTATCCCCCCCGCTCTGCTCCAGATCTCCGGTGATGCCCGGGCCACGCAGCACGAACGCCCACCCGCCCGGCCCGGGATTTCCCGAGCACGCACCGTCGGTGAAGAGCTCGAATCTGGCCATGGACCGAGGGTTCTACCCGCCAGACCGGCTCAGCGGGCCTCGTCCGAGGCGCCGAAACTCATGTTCACCAACGCGAACACCATGGTGCCGAAACCGATCACCAGGCAGGTGGCGATGGTGCGCCACAGCGCGTCCTTGAGCGAGAAGTCCCAGATCGCCAGCGTGGCGGCCACCACGCTGATCAGGATGCAGAGCGTGATCATCCAGAAGGCGAACGCCCGAACCTTCGCCGGGGAGAGGAAGCCGCGCGGCGTCGAGGCCGGACGGACCGGCCGGGGCGATGGAGCGGCAGGTGGTGGCGAGATGGTCGAAGGTTCCACGGGGGGCTCTCCTGGGGGCTCTGCTGCCCATCCTTGATCGGCGAAGGCTAATCCAAGTCGCCAACAGCTCCGACAAGGTCCGGACGTGTTATTGGACTCGTGATCGCCTTGACATGAAGCGGGATTTGGCTACCTTGCGGGGTTCCCCCTGAGGAAACGCCTCGGGGAAAGCAGAGGACGCCATGACGCCAGCCTTCCGACAGTCTCCCGGTCGTACCCGCCGTCGCCGCTCGCACCACGCGTTGAAGGCGTCGCACACCGTGCTCTGCCCGAACTGCGGCACCTCCAAGCGTCCCCACACCGCCTGCTCGGGCTGCGGCTATGTCCGCCCCGGTCTCCAGGTGAAGACGACCCGCGCGGGGCAGTGATCCATGCGACTGGGCGTGGATGTCATGGGCGGCGACAACGCCCCTGACGAGATCCTCAAGGGCTGTCTGCAGGCGCTGCCGAAACTCCCGCCGGAGGACGAGCTGGTGCTCTATGGCGACCGGCGAGTCATCGAGGAGACGCTCAGCGAACGGGGCATTTCCGACGGGCGGATCAAGATCGTGGCCACCTCCGAGGTCATCGGCATGGACGATGCGCCGGTGGACGCCATCCGCTCGAAGAAGGACGCCAGCCTGGTCGTCATGGCCCGGCACGC
>CAIOTP010000206.1 GCA_903861235.1 uncultured bacterium
AGCCCCAGCGAGCCTCGCTGGTCTCGGCGCGGCCCTCACGGCGCGCGAGAGCCACCCGAAGCATCCAGATCACCGCGCCGGCTGCCACCAGGCCCAGAAGCCAACCCACCGGTCCCCACGCGAAGGCGGGGAATCCCGGCTTGGCCAACGGACTCTCCCTCTCCGATCGCCACTCGCTCAGGAACCCGCGGGTCGCTTCCGCCACGCTCTGGTCGCCCACCAGCAGTGCACGGTCGAGATTGCTCTGGAGCAGCTGCTCGAAGCGGGGGTTGGCGGGCCAGTCCACCACCTCGGCCGTGGGGGCGGGATCCAGGAAGCCCCGGTTGTTGGAGGGCTTCTGCGTGGCGTCCAGGAACGCCGGACTGTCGGCCACGCTGCGGATGGTGGGCAACGCCAGGCCCAGCCGCGCGTTGGCGGCCTGCATGTCCGGGCTCACCAGCCAGCGAAGCAGCTGCCAGGCTTCGGGCTTGTTCCGGCTTCGGCCGCTCATGGCCCACGCCACGGTGGCGATCACGTTGGCCTGCCGGCTGCCGCGGGGCAGAGGCGCAAAGTCCCAGTCGAAGTCCTTGATGCGCCGGTATTCGGGCACCACCCAGCGACCGAAGGGACCGGCCATGCCCACGCGGCCGGTGACGAAGGCCGCCGCGCCCGAGGCCAGCTTGCTTCGACCGCTCGTCAGCGTGTTCGTCTCGTCCTGTCGCCAGGCGCGAAGCCGCTCCAGCGCCGCCTGCGTGGCGGGTGCATCCAGGGTGAGCTCGCCGAAGTCCGCGCCGCGCACGTCCGTGCCCTCGGTGCGGAGGTACGCCCGCACCATCATGGGCCAGGTCACGAATTCGCTGCCCACGAACGGCTCGCCGGCGTCGTCCTTCAGCTTTCCGATGGCACGAGCGGCGGCGATGAACTGGTCCCAGGTCCAGTCGTCCTCGGGGAAGGGCACGCCCGCCTTCCGGAAGAGATCCTTGTTGTAGTAGAAGCCGACCGTGGTGAAGTCCTTCGGCACGCCGTAGAGCGTGCCTTCGCCCATGCGGGACCCGTCGTATCGGAAGGCCGCCACCGTGCTGGGAAAGAAACCCGACAGATCCACCGCATCGGGGGCTCCGGCCTGGATGTCGGTCCGCAGGTAGGCGTCGAGCGGTTCGAGCAGCCCCATGTCCGCGAAGCTGGCCACGCGCTCGGCCCCCACGTAGAACAGGTCCGGCGGATCGCCTGCGGCGAGCATGGTCTGCAGCTTGGTGTAGAAGCTCCCGGCATCGCCGGGATTGAGCCGACGCACCCGGATTCCGGGATGGGCCGCCTCGAACGCCCGGAGCGACTTCTCCACGATGGCGTTCTCTTCGGGGCCGCCCTCGCCGCTCCAGTGCAGCACCACCAGTTCCTTGTCGATCTCGGTCCGGTCGCGCCAGTGCCGCCAGGTGCGCAGGCCCACCCGGCCGAAGCTCCAGACCACCAGCACGATCGCGGCCACCGACAGGACCAGTCGCAGGAAACGGCTCAGGGGCGAGCCTTCTGGACTTCCTTCGGACATGGGGGCGAGTATAGGGTTGGGTCATGTGGCGGCTCCTCATCCTGCTCGCGTCGGTCACGAATTCCGCGGTGGTTCAGGAAGCCGTGTCGGACTTCCCGCCGCGGGTGGCCCAGGCCAGGTTCGACCCGGCCTCCTTGGTGTCGGCCCGCGTGCCGCCGGGAGTCACCGCCACGGAGGGGTCGGACGGTCGATGGCGCCTGCGCCTGACCTTGCCTCCGCAGACGACGCGACCGACGCGCGTGCACCTGGCCGGCGACTTCAACGGCTGGAACCGTGATCGAACGCCCATGCAGCCGCAGGCCGACGGCAGCTGGGTCGTGGAGGTGAACATGGAGCCCGGGGTCCGGCTCTACAAGTTCGTGCTCGACGGCGATCGCTGGATCGAGGATCCGGCCAATCAGGACCGCTTGCCGGACGGGCAAGGGGGCCACAACAGCGTGCTTCGTCTGGGTCTGGAAGCGGCCGCCGCCACCGTGCCGGCGGCAGAGGGTGACGGCCAGATCGCGGCGGGCTTTCTCCGGCACGAGCCCACCCGGCTGCAGGACCTGCAGCGGCGGGGCGTGCGTTGGAAGGTGGCCTACCGCACGCGTGCGGGGGATGTGGAACATGTAGCATTCGTCGCCCGCGATGGACGGCGGCTGGACATGCTGCGAGAGGGCCGCCTCGGACCCTTCGATGTCTGGACCGTCGAACTGCCCGCGTCGAGCGAGACCCTCGAATACACCTTTCTCATCCAGGATCGAGACACCGTCGTGCGCGACCCGAACATCTACTCGCTCAAGATTCCCGGCCCCGCCGGATTCACCACGCCGGAGTGGGCCAAGCACGCGATCTGGTACCAGATCATGGTCGATCGATTCCATAACGGCTCGAAGGCCAACGACGGACCGAACACGCGGGACTGGCGACAGGAGTGGTACAGCCCCAGCGCATGGGAAGGCACGGACGGCCAGACCTTCTACAACCTGTTCGTCTTCAAGCGGCAGTGCGGCGGCGACCTGGAAGGTCTGCGCCAGAAGCTGCCGTGGCTGAAGGAACTCGGCGTGAACGCGCTCTACCTGCTGCCGGTGTTCCAGGCCGACAGCAACCACAAGTACAACGCCACCAGCTACATCCACATCGACGAGCGGCTGGGGCAGGGGAGCGACTACGCCGCCACGGAGGCGAAGGAGGATGTGGCCGATCCCGCCACCTGGACCTTCAACGCGAGCGACCGGCAGTTCCTCGCCTTCCTGAAGGAGGCCAAGGGCATGGGCTTCCGCGTGATCATCGACGGCGTGTTCAACCACGTCGGCACGCATCACCCGGCGTTCCGGGATGTGCGTGAGAAGGGACAGGCCAGCCGATTCGCCGACTGGTTCTCGATCAAGAGCTGGGAGCCTTTCGACTACGAGGGCTGGTTCGGCTTCGGCGAACTGCCGGTCTTCCGCAAGGACGACGAGCACGGCATCGCCAGCGAGGCGGCACGCAAGCACATCTTCGAGGTCACCAGGCGGTGGATGGACCCGGACGGCGACGGCGACCCGTCGGACGGCATCGACGGCTGGCGCCTGGACGTGCCGAACGAGGTGCCGATGGCCTTCTGGCACGAGTGGTGCGCCTTCGTGCGCAAGATCAATCCGGACGCCTACATCACGGGCGAGATCTGGCA
>CAIOTP010000207.1 GCA_903861235.1 uncultured bacterium
CGGTCATCCTGGACCGGACGACCGCGGGCACCTCGCCCGAGATTCATCCGGTGCTCGACGCCGAGGCCATCCTTCATCACCAGAAGCTGGTGCGTCGCGTGCGCATCGAGCCGGCGGTGCAGGATTTCGCGGTGCGTCTCACGCTGGCCACGCACCCCAAGGGACAGTTCGCCACGCCGCTGGTCAACAAGTACTTCCGCTTCGGAGCCAGCCCTCGCGCCGCTCAGACGCTGGTCCTGGCGGCCAAGGTCAAGGCCCTGCTCGCGGGCCGGCCCTTCGTGAACCCCGAGGACCTGAAGTCGGTGGCACTGGCCTCCATGCGGCATCGTGTGCTGACCAACTTCGAGGCCGAGGCCGAGGGACGCACGCCGGACGAGATCCTGCAGAACCTGATCGACACCACCCCGACCCAGGCCGACTGAGTTCCTCATGCCCCACTTCCCGCTCCCCGTTCTTGTTTCGCTTTCCATCGGCGTGACCGCGCTCGCCCAGAACGTGGGCGAAGGCGCCGGCTCGAAGGAGAGCCGCGAGGCCATCCGCAACACGGGCGACTCGGCCGAGCCCGCCAAGCCCGAAACCGCCGCCGACCAGGGCCAGGACAAGGCCGCCATGCCCATGAGCGGTCCGTTCAAGGTGGCAGGCGGCTTTCTGCAGCAGTTCGACACCGGCCTGAACTCGGGCGGCAACTATGCGGCCAGTCGTGCCTACGGCGC
The DNA here is from genome assembly GCA_903861235.1 of uncultured bacterium. Classification (GTDB taxonomy): domain Bacteria; phylum Planctomycetota; class Phycisphaerae; order Phycisphaerales; family SM1A02; genus SYAC01. The sequence continues at coordinate 714 of CAIOTP010000207.1, forward strand.
ATTCAGCCGCAGGCTGGGCCTCACCTCGAACATGAACCTGGACCTGGCGGTGGGCTACGAGTTCGGTCACTACGAATTCCACGGCACCACCCTCGGTCTGGGCAGCACGCTCAACGCGGAGGCGCTCAGCGTGGTTCCCCGCTTCACGGTGGCTCTCGACGAGCACTGGGCCGTGGGTGGGGCGCCCATCCTGCAGATGGCCGGCCAGACCACCGCCGATGCGGGCCAGACCATCACCGGCGGCGGCCTGGCCAACTTCCGCTACGCCTTCGACCGGGATCACGTGCTTGGGCTTGGGGTGCTCGCCAAGGGACTGCTCGGCAGCGGCGTGATCGTGGTCCCGGCGCCGCTGGTCGACTGGAAGATCGCCGAGGGCCTGCGCATCAGCAACATCCGGGCCCCCGAGGCCAACCCGTTCGTCGGGCTGGAGATCGAGCAGGAGCTCTCGAAGGAGTTCGACGTCGGCTTCGGAGGCGCCTGGGAGTTCCGCCAGTACCGCCTGGACGACACCGGCCCGGACGCCAACTTCATCTTCCAGGAATCCAACACCACGATCTACGGCCGCCTGGAATGGCGGCCCATGGAGCAGCTTCGCGTGGACTTCGTCGTGGGCAGCGCCGTCTACAGCCGCCTGAAGACCCTGGATGGCGGTGGTGACACCATGACCAGCACCGGCGGCGATCCCGCACTGGTGCTCGGCGCGTTCGTCAGCTGGCGCTTCTGATCCGGACCGCGAACCGGCGTCCGTCACCCGTACTTCGGCCAGTCCACCCCGCCCAGGAACTTCTCGTACTTCCGCCATCGGCTCACGCTGCTCGCGTACAGCGGACGGTTCACCTGGTCGTAGCTCAGCGTGCGCACGGTGCGCTTGCTCTCGTGGAAGCGGTTGCAGCCCTCGTCCCACTCCAGCCCCAGGAA
>CAIOTP010000208.1 GCA_903861235.1 uncultured bacterium
AGGTGCCGCTGGGCAGCGAGCAGCCCGTGCCGCTGGTGACCACCGCGAAGGTGGTGCACACCCACATCGACAGCATGCAGAACACCTACGCGGGCGTGGCCTTCGACTTCAGCTTCAACCCGGGCCACCAGGGCGTGGTCACCGCGCAGATCGCGCGGCAGGTGCAGCAGGTCCAGGCGCGGCAGCTGCCGGGCGGCTGAGGCTGGCGGCACGGAGCAGCACCGCCGCCTTGGCGTGCGTCTCGCGCACCTCCTCCGCCGGATCGGAGTCGCTCACGATGCCGCAGCCCGCTGCGTAGTCCACGGTCCAGGCCCCGGCGGACGCCGGCCGCAGGGTGGCGGTGCGGATGGCCACGTTGAGCGAGAGCGAACCGTCCGCCCCCAGCAGTCCGATGGCGCCGCAGTAAGGTCCGCGATCGAACGACTCCAGGTCGCGGATCACCTGCATGGCCCGAACCTTGGGCGCACCCGTCACCGACCCGGGCGGGAAGGTCGCCGCGAGCAGATCCGCGGCATCCAGGCCGGGACGGAGGCGACCCTCCACCTCCGCCACGCCGTGCAGCACGGTGGCGTGCGGCTCGGCCACGCGTGACTGCCGCACCCGCACGCTGCCGGGCTCGCAGGCGCGGGCCAGGTCGTTCCTCATCAGGTCCACGATCATGTGCAGCTCCGCCGCGTCCTTCACGCTCCGAAGGAACTCGCCAGGATCCGAGCCTGCAGGTCGGGTGCCCTTGATCGGACGCGTGATCACGCGTCCGTGGGCATCGAGTCGGAGAAAGAGCTCCGGGCTCATGCTGGCCACGCATCCCGCGGGGGTCTCGAGCCAGGCTCCGTAGCGGGCGTGGCTGGCGCCCAGCGCCGCCCGAGCGAAGGCGCGGAGCGAACCGTGGCCGCGCGCCCGCCACAGGCGGGCCACATTCGCCTGGAAGAGGTCGCCGTCGTGGATGAGCTGCACGGTCCGCTCCACCAGAGCCGCGTACCCCGGGTCGTCGGTGGCTGGGGAGGGGCGATCGAGCGCGAAGTCCGCATGAGGTGCCTCCGACGCCATGGCCTGTTCCACGCGAGCCCATTCCGCATGCTCGGAGCCCACGCGGAACCACTGGCCGGACTCGGCGTCATGCACCGCCGCGGCCAGGATCGGCGCCGCCTGCGCCAAGGGCCAGGGAGAGGCCTCGTGCGCGAACGCACGGGTGGTCGGCTCGAGGGCCGCGCCCAGTTCGTACCCGCACTGGAGGATCCAGCCGCCATCGCCTGGCATGCAGGCCCGAGACCGGGCCGCACCGGCGCGTTCGCGCAGCCAGCGCATCGCCTGGGCACGGTCCGCACCTGCGGAGAGGCTCTGCCACGCTCCCGGCACCGCAAGCACGCTCCATCGGCTCCAGTCGCCCTGGTCACCGGAGATGAACGCCGCCAGGGGGGCGTCGGTGGGCCATCGTGCCATGGCCTGAAGGGGCTGCAGCCGCCAGGGAAGGGGCGATGACGCCATCCGGCCATCCTAAGCCGCAATTCCTGCTGCAGGCGTGTTTTCGACCTGCCGTGAAAGCACTATTCTTGTTCCGCCTCGCGGCGACCGCCGCGGCCTCGCAACCAGTGCCCCGCCATTCGGGGCAAGGAAAGATCCGCTCGATGTCCCTCGCCATGCCTCCGCGTTCCACCAAGCGTCCCGCCCGCACTTCCAAGTCCGCCTCCAAGGGCAAGGTGAAGGTGCCCTCGAAGCTCGTCTACTTCTTCGGCGCCAAGGGCACCGAGGGTGACGGCAGCAACAAGGCGCTGCTCGGCGGCAAGGGCGCCAACCTGGCCCGCATGTGCCAGTACGGCCTGCCGGTGCCGCCGGGCTTCACCATCACCACCGACGTGTGCACGCTCTTCTACCAGGGCGGCAAGCGCATGCCCCCGCAGCTGCTGAAGGAAGTGAAGGCGCAGGTGGCCAAGCTGGAGCGGGCGGTGGGCAAGAAGTTCGGCTGCCGCAAGGATCCGCTGCTGGTGTCCGTGCGTTCGGGCGCCCGCGACAGCATGCCCGGCATGATGGACACGATCCTGAACCTGGGCCTGAACGACCAGACCGTCGAGGCCCTGTCGAGCGCCACGAAGAACCCGCGCTTCGCGTGGGACTGCTACCGCCGCTTCGTGCAGATGTACGGCGACGTGGTCATGGGCGTGCAGAAGCGCCACGAGAACGAGC
>CAIOTP010000209.1 GCA_903861235.1 uncultured bacterium
CACCATCGAGAGCCACATGCTCACCGCCACCACCAGCAGCAGCACGAGCATGACCAGGTCCTTGAAGCCGAATCCGTTTCGCATGGGACAGGCAGGGTAGCGAAGGGCCATGCCCGGCGGTCATCCCGCCGAGGCGGGGTCCAGCCGGTCGCGGAGCCGGTCTGCCGCGAAATTGAGCGCAAGAAGTGCCGCCGCCACCACCGCGCAAGGCGGCACCAGCAGCCACCACCGGCCCTTCACCAGGTTCAGTTCCGGCAGCCCGGCCGCCGCCAGATTGCCGAGGCTCGGCAGCGGATCGCGGATGCCGATCCCCAGGAAGCTCAGGAAGCTCTCGCTCAGGATCGCCGCCGGCACGGTCAGCGCCGCGTACGCCGCCACCGGCCCCGCAAGATTGGGCAGCAGATGCCGAAGAAAGATCCGGCCACCGCCCGCGCCCGCCGCACGGGCGGCCTCCACGAACGCCCGCTCCCGCAACGAGAGCACCTGCCCTCTCACCACGCGACTCATGGTCAGCCAGCCCACCCCCGCGATCGCCACGAGCATGGTGAGCAGGTTGATCCCCTGCCTGGCGGCCGGTGACACGTCACCGAGCCAGCGATCCACCAGCCCGTCCACCGCCACCCCGAGCAGCGTGGCCAGGAGGATGCTCGGCAGCGCATAGAGCACGTCCACCGTCCGCATGAGCACGCCATCCGCCCGTCCTCCCCACCATGCGGCCGAGGTGCCCCACAAGACGCCGATCGCGGTGGCCACCAGAGCGGACGCAAGTCCGAGCGTGAGCGAGATCATGCTGCCGGCCACCAGGCGAGCCATCATGTCGCGACCCACGCGGTCCGTGCCCAGCATGGCACCGGGCTCGTGAGCACCGGTGGCCCGGATCCGATCGACACGCTCGGCCGTCGCGGCATCCCACTGCCACCGGGGCGGCAGCAGGCTCAGTTGCAGGCTCTGCGCCGCCCACCGCGGTTGACGCACACCGCCGGGCAGCTCGATCCGACCGAACGCCCAGGGGCTGGCTGCGACCACCAGCCCGATCAGCACCAGCAGCATCCAGCCGCCGGCACCCAGGCCGGAGCGCGCACGAGCGCGAAGGGTGGTGTCCACGGCGGGCTTCACGCCCGCACTTTACGACTTGGGCTTGCCGGGCGCGCCACCGCCCGGACCACGCGGGCGAGGCGGCCGGGGCGACTCCGGCCCCGCCGACGGGTCCCCGTCCGGCCCCTGCCCGAAGCCGCCGAACTCGCGATCGCGGCCGAACGGCGGCATCTCTCCTCGGCCCGCCGCGTCGAGCATGGCCTGGACCCGCTGTTCGCGACCCTCGATGTCCGTCTGCAGCCGCTGCTTGGCCTCCTTGATCGCCTTGTCCATGGCCACCAGTTCGTGGGCTCGGGCCTTGATGTCCAGTTCCACCTGACGCGAGATCGCCTCGCGGGCCTGAGCGAGCGCCTCCGCTTCGGCCACGGCATCGCCCGACTCCTTCGCCTTGCGAATGGCCTCGACGGCGCGCCGGGCATCCCGCTGCGCGCGGAAATCCTCCACGCGAGACCTGTACAGCTCAGGCTGCCGATCCCGCAGCCAGGCCAGGCCCATCAGGCGACGGGCCTGCATGCCGATCCGCTGCCTCAACTCGCCGGCATCCAGCCCCTTGAGCCGCTCGAGCGCATCGCCCCACTCGGGGTCGATGTCCCGGGCGGTGGCGATGATCCGCTGCACGTCCTCCTCGGAGAGCTCGCGTCGACCGGGACCACCCGCTCGGCGACCGCCCTGCTCGGCATCCCGCTGCGGCGGGGCTTCGGGCCGCTCGGACCTGGCCGGGGAATCCTGGCGGGACGTCCTCGCCTGAGCCACCGCCATCAGACAGAGACAGCCGGCGATCACGATGCCTGCCACACGCGCGGTGGCGATGCCGGGACGACTCATCCGTCGAACCTCGCGTCGGCGAGCAGCAGGCTCATCTCATGGTCCAGATCGTCCAGACGGGTGTCGCCCGCGCCGCGGATGCCCACGATCTCCTCGCCCAGCGAGGAGGCGTCGGAGCCGTCGACGACCATGGCCAGGTTCAGCTCCGAAG
>CAIOTP010000210.1 GCA_903861235.1 uncultured bacterium
CGGGCGGGTTCGCGTCGGCCTCCTCGAGCAGCGTGACCACGTCGGCCACGGAGCGCGCCTGCTTGAGGAACTTGCGGAACTGCTCCTGGCTCAGGGTTCCGAACAGGCTCTCCATGGCGTCCAGGTGGGCTTCGGGCTGCTCCTCGGGCGAGAGCAGCAGGAAGACGGCGTGCACGGGCTGGCGGTCGAGGGCGTTGAAGTCGATGCCCGCGGGGTGCAGCCCGATGGCCGCCACGCAGCGGGTCACTTCGGGCGTCTTCACATGGGGCACGGCCATGCCGTGGCCGAACCCGGTGCTGCCCTTCTTCTCCCGCTTCACCACGGCCTTCAGGAACTCGGAGCGGAGGGCCGGCTTGAAGGCACCTCCCTTGGCGAGGGCGTCCAGCAGCTCGCCGATGCATTCGTCACGCTTGCCGCCCTTCAGGGCGGGCACGATGGCCTTCTCGAGGATGAGTTCCTTCAGTTTCATGGGGTGGGGTTGGAGGCGCGGTGGACCCGCAGGTCAGACGTGCCGTTCGCTCCCCGTGTGCTTCCGGTTTCGCAGCATGTCCTTGTGGTCGGTGAGTTGCCGCACGCCCCGGTCCAGGACCTGGTCGATGGCGGCGTACAGGTCGTCGTGGTGCGCATTGGACACGAAGTCCTCGTGATGCTCCACATCCAGGATCAATTCCGCATGGAAACCGTGCCGCGGGTCCTTCTCGAGCACGAAACTGGACTGCAGCACCTTGTCGAAGTGGCGCTCGAGACGGCCGCACTTGCCCTTGATGTACTCCTCGATGGCGGGGGTGACTTCCAGGTGCTTTCCGCTGACATTGATCTGCATGGTGGAACCTCCTTGGGTGGATCGGCCGCTCGTTGCGTCCAGTGCAGGCTACGGTTCACCGGAAGGCTCCACAAGGAAGCCGTTTCATCCAACGCCAAATTCAGGTGTTTGGCACGCTCGTGCCCGCCGCCATGGCGGTTCCCGGGCGTGGGCCGCCGAACCGGACCCAGCGAGCGACCTGGGCCACGGCCTGGGGGAGCGCCTCGAGTTCCTCCGCGAACACCCGGGCGGCCAGCGTGTCCGGGGTGTCGGTGGGCAGCACCGGGCAGGTGCGCTGGAGGATGGCTTCGCCGTGGTCGTACCGGTCGTCGACCCAATGCACGGTGCAGCCGCTCCGGGAATCGCCCGCGGCCAGCACGGCGGTGTGCACATGGTGGCCCCACATGCCGCGTCCACCGTGAAGCGGGAGCAGGGCGGGGTGGATGTTGATGCAGCGATCCCGCCAGGCACGGCATCGGAAGAGGCGGAGATAGCCGGCCAGCACGACCAGTTCCGCATCGGCCGCCTTCAGCGCCGCGTCGAGTCGATCGTCCAGATCCGCCCGGGGTTCCGGGGCGATGTCCGTCACGGGAAGCCCGCGCTTCCGTGCCCGCTCGAGGGCCGCCGTGCCCGGCCGAGTGGCCGCCACCAGCACCACGCGGGCGTCCAGGGCGCCCGACTCGACGCGGTCCTGCAGGTTCATGACCGACCGGCCGCCGCCCGAGACCAGGCAGGCGATCCGCAGAGGCCCGCTCACCGCTCCTCCACCACCGTGGGTGGGTTGCGGAAGTCGATCGAGCGGCCGGAGCGATCCACCGCCACCATCTTCACGCTCGCCTCCGTCACCTCCACGGTGGCGCCGCCGAGCCAGCGTGTGGCCTGCACCTTCACCTGCACGGTGACGCTGCTGCGGCCCTTCTCGGTGGGCCGGGTCATCAGGGTGAGCGCGTCACCCACATGAACCGGTGCCTTGAAGTCCACGCGGTCCATGCACACGGTGACCCATCGGTGCACGCCGTGCCGCCGCGCCTCCAGGTAGGCCGCCTCGTCGATCAGGCTCAGGATGAAGCCGCCGAAGATGGTGCCTTGATGGTTCGCGTCGCCGGGGTTGGCGATGCGCCGCACGGCGAGCGTGAATTCGGCCTCATGCATGCGCGAAGTGTACGCGCCGGTCGCTCAGGACCGGGCCGCGGCGCGTCGTCGCGAGGGCTTCGAGCCCGCCGCGGCCGGCAGCATGCGCTTCAGGTAGGCGCCGGTGAAGCTGGTCGCGTGCCGGGCGAGGTCCTCCGGTGTGCCGCTGGCCACCAGCGTGCCGCCGCGGTCGCCGCCCTCGGGCCCCAGGTCCACGATCCAGTCCGCGCACTTGACCACGTCGAGGTTGTGCTCGATCACCACCAGCGTGTGGCCGCCGTCGGCCAGCCGCTGCAGGACCTCGAGCAGCTTGCGCACGTCGTCGAAGTGCAGGCCGGTGGTCGGCTCGTCCAGCA
>CAIOTP010000211.1 GCA_903861235.1 uncultured bacterium
AAGAAGATGGAGAGCCAGCTCACCCGCGAGCAGAAGAAGATCTTCCGCAACCTCAACGGCATCCGCGGCATGACCAAGCTGCCGGGCGCCCTGGTGGCGATCGACACCACCCGCGAGGTGAACGCGCTGAACGAGGCGAAGAACCTCGGCATCCCGACCATCTGCCTCATCGACACCGACGGCAACCCCGAGCTGGCGGACATCCCCATCCCGGGCAACGACGACAGCATGCGCGCGATCGACATCGTGATCCGCGAGCTGTGCGCCGCGGTGGCCGAGGGCCGCTCGCAGCGCGCCGAGAGCGCCGCCACGAGCGGCGAGCGTGACGAGGACATGCGTGGCGACGCCGCCGCGGAGACCGCCCCCGCGGGCCGTCGCCGCAGCAGCCGCAGCCAGTTCCGCGCCCGCGGTCGTGCCGACGAGGCCGACACCGGCGCGGCGCCGCGCACCGAGGCCGCTCCCGTCGAGAACGCCTGATCCAGCCTGCGGGCGCTCCGTCGGTTCGGCGCGCCCGCGCCAGCAAGGAGACATCGCATGACCACCGTGCAAGTGAACCCGAAGGACGCCATGGCCCTGCGTCAGCGCACCGGCCTGGGCATCATGGACTGCAAGGACGCGCTCGCCCAGAACGGCGGCGACATGGCCAAGGCCGAGGCCTGGCTGCGCGAGAAGCTCAAGGGCAAGATGGACACCCGCACCGACCGGCCCGCGGGCCAGGGCTGCGTGGCCGTCTGCGTGCAGGCCGGCCGCGCGAGCATCGTCGAGGTGCGTGCCGAGACGGACTTCACCGCCAAGAACGAGGAGTTCCGTGCCATGGCGAACGCCGTGGCGCAGATGGCGTGCGACCAGTCCGGAGAGGTGAAGGCGAACGCCGCCATGACGGCGCGGATCGACGAGATCCGCATCAAGACCGGCGAGAACGTGAGCTTCGGCCGCGGCACCTGCCTGCAGGGCGGCAACTTCGCCCAGTATGTCCACCACGACGGCCGCCTCGCCGTGCTCCTGCAGTTCGAGGGCGCCCTGCCCGCGGACGTGGCCACGGGCATCTGCCAGCATGTCGCCGCCTTCGTGCCCACGCCGATCGCGGTGGACGAGGCCGGCGTGCCCGCCGACCTGCTCGCCCAGAAGAAGTCGGAGGCCGAGGCCGAGGCCAAGGCCAGCGGCAAGCCCGAGCAGATCGCGGCCAAGATGGCCGAGGGCAAGGTCCGCAAGTTCCTCGAGGAAGTCACGCTGCTGGGCCAGCCCTACGTGAAGGACGACAAGAAGAGCGTGAAGCAACTGCTCCCGCAGGGCGCCCGCATCCTCAAGTTCGTCCGCATGACCGTCGGCGGCTGAGCGGCGTCAGTCCGGATGTTCAAGGGCCTTCGCGATTCCCGCGAAGGCCCTTTCGCTTTCCTCGGCCGTCACGGCCGGCGAGGACCCCTGCTGCACCGCGCGGTAATGGTCCGCCACCGCCCAGCCGGTCGTGGCGGGATCCTCGCAGTGCCGGGGCACCAGATGCAGATGCACCTGGCGGTGCACCTCGGCGAACGAGAGCACATACACCCGCTCGCATCCGGTCACACGGCGGATGGCACGGCTGATCCGAGCCAGGTGCACCCCCATCCATCGGGCCTCCTCCTCGTCCAGCGCATCGAGCGTGGCCACGGGACGCGCCACCTCCAGCACGCACCAACCCGCCACCGGGCACGGTGCGGCGTGCGGCTTCATGAACCACCCTCCCGGCAGGTCCACACGATTCACTTCACGCCCTTCGGGCCGCCGTCGCTGCCCAGGTACTTCTCGCGGACCGCCTGCTCCAGATCCACCCCGCTGATGTTCGCCAGGGTGGTGAGCCAGGCGAGCACATCCGCGAACTCCTCGCGCAGGTTGGCGGGATCGGCCTTGCCGCGCGCCGCGTTGGCCAGCGCATGGGCCAGTTCACCCACCTCCTCCGAGAACCAGAGAAAGGTTCCTGCGGCGCCGCGGGCGTTGTCGGAGGCGAAGTAGCGATCCCGGATGTGCTGCTGGAACTCGGCCAAGTGCATGAAACAAGGCTAACGTCGCGGAAGGCGCTTGGACGCCCGGCCTGCCCGGTGCATACTGCCGACATGCGGATCCTCACCGCCCTGATCACGTTCCTGGCGACCGCGACCCTGCTTCTGACCTCGCGGGCCTGGCGAGGCGATCGGGTGCCGGTGGTCGCTCACGAAGCCCTCTTCCCGCACCATGCCATCAAGCCCGACGGCGTGACCGTGAAGGCTCGGCGTCGTCTGGGGCCGCCCCCGCCCGGTCACCCCAGGATCGTGGGCGAGGCCAGGCCGGGATGGACGCCGGAGGTTCCGCTCACCTCCGGCTCTCCGTTCACGTGGGAATTCGTGGGCCCGTCCGACATCCTCTCCGAGTACTGGTCCGGCAACGCGACCGCCTCGGGCCGCATCATGTCGATCGCCCCTCATCCCCTGGATCCCGACACCTGCTTCGTGGCCACGGACGGCGGCGGCCTGTGGAAGACGACCACCGGTGGACAGAGCTGGTCTCCGCTCACGGACACCCTGGCCTCGCTCCGCGGCGGTGCAGTGGCGCTCGACGGCGACGACCCGGACACGGTGTACTTCGGCACCGGCGACTTCCGGGTGGGCTCCACGGGCGCGGGCCTGTTCCGATCGACCGACGGCGGGATCTCCTGGAGCCGCGTGTTCGAGTCGACCAACGCTTCGTGGATCAGCGGCGTGGTCGCACCCAGCGGATCCAGCGCGATCGTGCTCGCCGCCAGTGGCGGCATCTTTCGCTCGACCACCGGCGGCACGCCCTTCACGCGGGTGGTGACTTCGCCGACCACCAGCCTGTGGGCGTCCCCCGGGCAGGCCACCCGCATGTACGCGGGCGTCCGATCTCTGGGGGTCTACAAGAGCACCAACGCCGGAGCCAGCTGGACCCGGCTGACCGCCGCTCCGCTGCCCACCGACGGCTATCGCAACGTGCATGTTTCGGCGTGCAGCGCCGACCCCGACCGCGTTTACGCCGCGTTCATCTCCAGTTCGTCGTCCATTCCCACCCTGGTCTTCCGATCCGACGACGGCGGCTCCACCTGGACATCGCTCCCCTCGGCCGACAACTTCTGCAATCCCCAGTGCTGGTACGACGCCTACGTCGCCGCGCACCCTGACGACCCCGACATGGTCTTCCTGGGCGGCGTGGATCCCCGCTACGGCGTGTTCGGCGTGGCCCGCTCCCGCGACGGCGGCGTGACCTGGTCCGAGGTGTCCTCCGTCGGCGGCGTCACCCTCCACCCGGATCACCACACCATGGCCTTCGGGCCCGCTCCCGGCGGAGGCACGGCCGTCTGGGAGGGCAACGACGGCGGCGTCTGGCGGTCGCTGTCCGACGGAGAAAGCTGGGACAACCTGAACAACGGGCTGGAGACGGCCCTTCTCTACAACGTGGCGATCCATCCCACCCAGGCCGAGCGCATGCTGGGAGGCACGCAGGACAACGGCACACCGGAGCGATCGGGACCCGATCTCCAGTGGCCCCAGCTGCAGACCGGCGATGGGGGCTTCTCCCTCTTCGATCCGGTGGACGATCCGTTGCGCTACACCACCTACGTCTACGGCGACATCTACCGGTGGCGGGGCTCCTCCGCCGCCTTCATCTCGCCGAGCCAGACGGATGCCGCGGCCTGGATCGCCCCCATCGCCAACGATCCCACGGATCGCAACCGTCTCTACCTGGGGACCTATCGCGTCTGGACGACCACGGATGCGCTCGCATCGACGCCGTCGTGGACACCCATCAGCGGCGAACTGACCGGTGGCGGCGTGCTGAACCGGATCGCGGTCTCCCCGAGCCTTCCGCAGGTGATCTACACCGGATCGAGCCAGGGCGCGGTGCACCGGACGGACGACGGCTCGACCTGGCAGCACCGACCCCCCGGGGGCACCTCGGGCGGCATCAGCGGTCTGGTCATCAGCCCCCATGATCCCGACGAGGTGTGGGCTTCGCGTTACGCCAACTCCGGCGGCCGCGTCTTCCGCAGCACCGACGGAGGACTGACCTGGACCGCGGTGGGCTCGGCCCTGCCAGCCGGCGTCACGCCGCGAGCGTTGGCGGTGGACTTCCGAGGCGGCGCGAGTGCCGGTCGCACCATCATCGTCGGCAGCGGTGCCGGCGTGTACCACTCCATGGACCTGGGCGCCACGTGGACGGCCAACGACGCTTCGCTGCCCAACGCCAATGTGGGCGACATCGCGATCCACGAGGCCACCCGGACGGTCACCGTGGCCACCTACGGGCGGGGCGCCTGGCGAAGCCCGCTGCCCGACCCCTGCCCCGCGGACCTGGATCGCAACGGTTGGGTCGATTCGGCGGACATCGGCTCCCTGCTGGTGCTCTTCGGCGAGACGGGTGGCCCGGGAGATCTGGATCGAAGCGGCTCGGTGGATGCCGCCGACATCGGGGCGCTGCTGGTGTCGTTCGGCAACTGCCCCTGAAAGCGAACGCCCCGGCCTTTCGGTCCGGGGCGAAGCGTCCTCGGCGCGACTCGAACGCGCAACCTCTGCCTTCGGAGGGCAGCGCTCTATCCATTGAGCTACGAGGACGAGCGAGGCGGAAATGGTAGCAGGGATCGGGATTGCTGCCGGATTTCTTCCCTTCTCGGTGGCCTCGGGGCGATCAGGGCTTACCTTGCCAGCATGGTTTCGGCCGTGTTGAACCCCATGCTGGCCCTGTCGGCGTGCTTCGCGTCGACCGCCCCGGCCGAACGGCCTTCCCCCCGGGCCGAGCCCGTCTGGGTCTACTTCGTCGAGGATCGACCTCTGCCCTGCGACGCGTGCCCGGCGGAGGTGAGCCTGCGCGCCTTGGAACGGCGCTGCGCTCGCCGCACGCTTCCGGGACTCGTCGACCGGAGCGACATGCCGGTCTCGCAGTCCTCGCTGGAGGCGGTCACCGGCTCAGGCGCCGCCATTCGCACCACCAGCCGGTGGCTGAACGCCGCGAGCGCCTGGGCCACCCCCGAGCAGGCGAAGCTCCTGGCATCCGACCCCCGCGTGCTTCGTGTCGAACCGGTGCGCCGCGGGCGAAGGCCTGCGCTCACGCCTGCCGACCGGGACACGCAGGCGAAGGCTCAGGCGGACCTCTATGGCGCCGCCGCCGCCCAGGTGGACCAGATCGACCTGCGCCGCCTGCACGAAGCGGGCTTCCGTGGCCAGGGCGTGGTGATCGGCGTGCTCGACACAGGCTTTCAACTGGACCACGTCGCCTTCGCCAGTGCCGAGCACCCGCTGCAGGTGATCGCCCAGCACGACTTCGTCCGCGGCGACGGCAACACCGGCAAGGAACCCGGCGATCCCTCCACGCAGCACCAGCACGGAACCTGGATCCTGGGCACCATGGCCGCCTACCAGCCCGGACAGATCGTGGGCACCGCCTACGAAGCCTCGTTCGTGCTGGCCAAGACGGAGAACGTCGCCTCGGAGACGCCGGTGGAGGAGGACTTCTACGTGGCTGGCCTGGAGTTCGTTGAATCCCACGGCGCCGACATCGCCACCAGTTCGCTGGGCTACATCGACTGGTACACCCAGGCCCAGTTGGACGGCCTGACCGCCGTCTGCTCGATCGGCGTGAATCACGCCACCGCCAATGGCCTGATCTGTCTCACCTCCGCAGGCAACAAC
>CAIOTP010000212.1 GCA_903861235.1 uncultured bacterium
CTGCAGTGCCCCGTGTAGGACTCGAACCTACGACCCGCTGATTAAGAGTCAGCTGCTCTACCAACTGAGCTAACGAGGCGAAGAGGGAAGATGGTAATGACGGCCGCCCCGCACGGCAAGCGGTTCAGGCCTTCGCTTCCTTCTCCCGCACGCCGTGGCAATGCTTGAACTTCTTGCCGCTGCCGCAGGGGCAGGGCTCGTTGCGGCCCACCACCGCGGGATCCACCCGGGGTGCCGGGGCGGCTTCCGCGGCCGGTGTGGCGCTCTCCGCGGGGGCGTCGGTGGCCGGCGGAGGCTCGGCGGGCCTGGGCTGCTGCACCTGCGGCACCAGCCTGCCCTTCAGGGCCACTTCGGAGACGCGGTTGCGGATCTCCACGAGCATCTCGTCGTACAGGCGAGCGGCTTCCTTCTTGAACTCGATGCGCGGGTCCTTCTGGCTGAACGCCCGGAAGCCGATCGCGTCGCGGATCTGGTCCATGGCGCGCAGGTGGTCCTTCCACGCGTTGTCGAGCACCTGAAGCAGGACCCACCGCTCGAACTGCCGGAGCTCCGCCTGCACGCAGTTGCGGAGCCGCTCCAGCGTGAAGCGATCGGGATCCTCGGCCGCCTCCTCCAGGTCGCGCTCGCTCAGGCGGGAGAGACCCTGGGACTCGAACCACGCCGCGATGGACTCCGGCGACCTGCCTGCGGCCAGCGCCCTCCCGGCGCGCTCGCGGAGCCGTGCGTCCGTGAGACCACGCGCCGCCTCCTCCAGCAGGCGCCTGAGTTCGCGAGGATCGTTGCTGGGCAGCGTCTCGGGCGTCCAAGGCAGCTCGTAGCGGGAGCGGGCCCAGGCGCTGAACTGCTCCAGGGCCGCCTTGGGATCCGCCGGCATCTGCGCGGCGGTGAACTCCATGGCGAACTCGATGGGGTAGAGGATCTCGCGATCCTCGTACGCCTTGCGGGCCAGTTCCAGAAGCCGCTTGGCCGCCTCGTCGGGGCCTTCCACGCCCTGCATGGACGCCGGATCGATCTTCACGCCGAGCATGCGGTCGGTCCACACGGCAAGCTCACGAAGGCTGAAGTCGGGCACCAGGAAACCGTCCACGGGCGTCATGTCCACCGCCTCGAACATGACCGCGGCCGCGGTCTCCACGGCACGACGCACCCCCGCGCGGTCGCCCTGGCGCACCAGGCCCGGGTCCAGCTCGCAGCGGTAGGTCTCCTTCGCCCACTTGGCCAGGCCGGCGGCGTCGAAGTCCTCGGTCTGTCCCTCGGCAGGCATGAACTCCGCCACCGCCAGCTCGATCCGTCCCTGCGCCTCCTCCTTGGCGTCACGCAGGATGAGCTCCTTCACCTCCAGGGATTCCCGACCACGGAAGCGGTGGGGCTCGATGGTGTTGCCGAAGTGCTCGCGGGACCACTCGGCCAGGCACCGACCGGCGTGCTCGGAGCCCAGGTACAGGTTCGCGGCCTCGCGGACCGATTCGCTCAGGAAGCGCCAGATCAGGTCGCGGACGCCGCGGCCCTCCAGCACCGGCTGCCGCATGCCGTAGAAGCTGCGGCGCTGGAACTCCATGGGCTCGTCGTACTCCAGGATGTTCTTGCGGATGGTGAAGTTGCGTTCCTCCACCTTCCGCTGGGCCTTCTCCACGGCCCGCGACAGCATGGGCGCCTCGATGTGGTCGCCCTCCTTCATGCCCATCTTCGAGAGCAGGGTCCGCGTGGCCCGGCCCGCGAACATCTTCA
>CAIOTP010000213.1 GCA_903861235.1 uncultured bacterium
CGACCCACTGGGTGGCGTCGGTGTGGAACACCACCTCGCGCTCGTGGCAGAGCCTGCCGATCTCGGGCACCTCGTTGATGGTGCCGATCTCGTTGTTGGCCCACATGATGCTCACCAGGATGGTGTCGGGCCGCATGGCGGCCTTGACCATGTCGGCGGTGATCACGCCGTCGGCGCTGGGCTCCAGGAAGGTGACCTCGAAGCCCTCACGCTGCAGACGCTTGCAGGGATCCAGGACGGCCTTGTGCTCGTGCACGGCGGTGATGATGTGCCCGCGACCCGGCTGCCCCTCGGGCGCCCTGGCGTACATGTGGGCGGCCCCCTTGATGGCCAGGTTGTTGCTCTCGGTGGCGCCGCTGGTCCAGATGATCTCCTTGGCGTTGGCGCCGATCAACGCGGCGGCCTGCTCACGGGCCAGCTCGACGGCTTCCTCGCCTTCCCAGCCGAACTTGTGGTTCCGGCTGGCGCTGTTGCCGTACTTCTCGGTGAAGTAGGGCAGCATGGCTTCGACCACGCGGGGGTCGCAGCGGGTGGTGGCGGCGTTGTCCATGTAGATCGGTGTCTTGGCGGCCATGCAGTTCCTCTTGGAAATGAAAATCGGGGAAAGCCGGGCGAGTATAGGCGGAAGGGCTCTTCCAAGGAAGAGTTGTCGGCGATTCCGGAGGTCGTGTTCAGGGGCGGTTTTCGCCTGCGGGCGGCCCCTCACGCGTCGGTCGCGGTCAGGGCGAGCGGATCACCCGGGAGAACTGGGAGTCGTCGCTGCAGGACTTCGCCCGATCGTTCACCAGGCACCTCGCCCGCAACGTCTCCAGCGGCACCGAGCTGTCGATGGTGCCCCGCTCGTGCATGACCTCGTGCAGGTGGCCGTTGAGGATCCATCGCCAGTCGAAGCGTGACTCGGGCATGGCCACCCGACGCGAGTGCCCGATCAGCGTGGTGGTGCAGTTGTCGGTGAGCGCGTTGTACCACTCCGGACGTTCACGGAGCGCGGAGGCCGCCTTCAGGTACTCCACCAGCACCGCGCGAGCGGCGTCAAGCGGCACCTGGAGCGGGTAGAGGTAGACCGTCTCGCCTCGATGATGGGTCCGGAGCTTGACCAGGTCGGTCTCGTCGCCGAAGACGTAGATGAGCTCGTACTGACGGAAGAAGCCCTTGACCGCGTCGTAGGTCTCCCCCTGCTCGCGTCGGGTCTCCACGGACAGGCACAGGTGACGACCATCCTCGAAGCCGAAGCTGAGCATGGTGTGCGCGATGCTGGGGCTGCCCCAGTAGACATGGAACAGGTCCACGCCCGTGAGGCGGGACAGATCGTAGGTCTCGTCGCGCCAGGCCTCGTCGAAGTCGGTCTCGCTGCGGTAACGGCAGCATCGGATGTCGTGCACGGTGACCAGGTCGCCCTGGAACTCGGCCCACGGCAGGCGGGCCACATCCCGGCTCCAGGCCCGGTCGTTGGACGCGGCCTGCCCCGTGAACACCACCAGTCCCAGACCGAAGGCCCCCGCCGCGTAGAGCGCGGCCCGCCGCAGTGAGGCGGTGCGCCAGGCCACGATCGGCAGACCAGCCACCATGACCAGAGCCGCCAGCTGGCGCAGCAGCACGGGACCGGGAAGGCAGAAGACCAGCACCAGCGCCGCCCACCCCACCAGAAGCAGGAGCGGCCCCAGCAGCGTCGACCACGCGCACACACGCATCAGGCGGCGAGGCGCCGCGCGGGGCACGGCCGGTTCACTGCCCAACGGCCATGCCCTCCTCCGCAGGCTCGCCCACCTTGGCGAAGTAGTCGTTGGTGAGAAGCCAGGTGCCGTTGCCGCGGGACTCCAGCGGCCGCCCCGCCGCGGCTCCCACGTCACGTCGATCGCGCAGCACGGCCACCACGTCGCTCATGGCGGCCGGGTTCCCGAACACATAGGCGTGCGACGAGCCGAAGCCGCTCACCTTGCACTCCACCAGCTGGATCTGAGGCATCTGCCGGATCAGCTCGATCTGCGCCGGCGAGAACGGAATCTGCGAGAGCGTGCCGATGCGCGTCTTGCTGCCGAAGAGCCAGTTGGAGAGACCGATGGCGTCGTCCTCGCTGGAGAAGTACACCACCGTGCGCGTGGCCACGGCGCCCAGATTCTCGATCCAGAACCGCTGCGAGAAGACCTCCAGATCCAGGTCGGGTGCCGCCAGCATGAGGGTCTCCAGCTTGAGCACCTCGTGCGGGTCCTTGCCTTGGGCGCGGATGGCGATGTTGAGTTCACGCAGCGCGGTGGTGGCCACGTCGGTGCCACGACTGTGCGCCACGATGTGAAGCCGCTTCAGCTCGGGCAGTTCCGTGAGCACCTTGATCATCTCCCGCAGGTGGAACACGGTGAATTCACCGGACTCGCGGTCGTAGAAGTAGCCGAACGGACCGCCGTAGCCGGCCGGCCAGGTGTAGGCGATGAAGACCCCCTGACGGCCGATCGACTGCCAGAGGATGGCGGCGCGAGCCACCGCGTCGTAGAAGGTGTTGTTGAAGCCGTGCACGTACAGGTACACGTCCTTCTCCGCCGAGCCCTCGAGCCGGGACTTCACCAGAGCCAGGAACTTGCTCTTCTCCGTCTCGAGCTCACGGAAGGACTCCGCGGTGCGGCGCAGACGACCGCCGACCACTTCGAGCGACTCGGGCGTGAGCACCACCTCGCCCTCCTCCTTCACCCGCACCACGTCAAGCTGGAATCCCGGGTGTTCGCGCCCCTGGCCACTGAGCCGGACCAGCTCCTCCCAACTGGGCGAGGGCGCCAGCGACACCGTGGCCGTCCCGAACGCCATGGCGGTGGCCCGGCCGTACCCGTATTCAGGCCCCCGCTCGCTCCGGCCGATCTCGGATCGATCCGTGACATACAGGATGTCCATTTCGGGCTTCCGCTGCTCCGCGGGGAGAGAGGACAGGATCCTGGACCCCGATCCATCCCGCAGCACGTTGGGCGTGGGCGGCAGACGTTCCCTGGAAGCGCAGGCCGCCAGCGCCAGCACCACGAGCAGGCCAGCTCCGCGGCAAAGACCGCGGAAAGTTCGGTGAAGGGTCATGCGGCGAGAATACGCGTTGGCCGCTGCCGAACCGGCCGGGTTCCTGCAGGACAGATCGCCGAATCCCGCAAGGGCGTCGCAATGGATCACGCCGGTCCTCCGTTCGGACGGCCTCGATCCGCTGCCCGTCGCAGCCACGAGAGCCGTCCAAGGGAGTCTTCCTCATGTTCGTGTGGATCTTTCAGGTCGTCCTTTCGCTCATGGTTGCGCTGCAGGCCACCGCCTCGCCGGCCCCCAAGGTCGGCGTGCGCCCACCCAACTTCGTCTTCATTCAGGCGGAGGCCCAGGGCTGGTCGAGCACTTCGGTGGACATGGACGGCACGCCACCGAGCACCGCGAAGCCCGCGGGCCTGACCCCCAACCTGGAGGCCATGGCCAGGGACGGCATGCGCTTCACCGACTTCTACGTCTCCTGCCCCCGCTGCACGCCCTCGCGAGCCAGCTGGGTGACGGGCATCAGTCCGGCCAAGCTGCACATGACCTATCAGAACGAGGGCGGCGCCTCGCGTCGCGACGCCGAGGGTGGCGACGCGAAGTCCAGGTACAAGCTCATGCGCATGATCCCGCCCACGGTGGAGCCGGACCTGCCTGCGGGCGTGAAGACCACCGGCGGCATGCTGCACGACCTGGGCTACGGCACCGCGCACTTCGGCAAGTGGCACGCAGGTCGACAGAAGCCGAGCGACGTGGGCTTCGACCTGTGCGACGGGGCGAACAGCAATCAGGGGCCCGAACGCGGTCAGACCCCCAACCCGAAGCAGGCGAGCGCGATCACCGACAAGGGGATCGCCTTCATGCGGGAGCAGGTGAAGAAGGGCAAGCCGTTCTTCGTGCAGATCTCGCACTACGGCTTCGGCAGCGAGGAGGAGGCCACACCCGAGGCGCTGGAGGCCACCCGACGGCTGGTCACCGGCGTGAGCGGCAAGCCCCTGGGTGCCATCGCCGGGGCTCGTGACGTGGACACCCAGGTGGGTCGCGTGATGGCCGCCCTGAAGGAGATGGGCGTGGCCGACAACACCTGGATCTTCTACAGCGCCGATCACGGAGCGCAGGGTGGTGGCGGAGGCGGGGGGCGAAACCAGTCCAACCCACCCTTCACCGGTGGCAAGGGCAGCGTGAGCGAGGGCGGCATCCGCGTGCCGTTCATCGTGCAAGGACCCGGGGCGAAGGCCGGAAGCGTGAGCCATGTGCGTGCCACGGGCATGGACCTGCTGCCCACGCTCATGGATCTGGCAGGCAAGCCCCTGCCCAAGGCGGAACGGCCTGACGAGCAGACCGTGGTGGAGGGCGGAAGCCTGGTGCCGGTGCTCGAGGCCGGCGGCGAAGGCGCCGTGACCCGCAGTCACGAGGAGATCGTGATCCACTTCCCCCACTACGACCTGAACAACGGCGGTCCAGCCTCGGCGCTCTATCTGGGCGACTGGAAGCTGGTGCGCAACTACGACAGCGGCAAGACCATGCTGTACGACATCGCGAAGGACCCTGGCGAGAAGCGCGACCTGGCCGCCGAGCAGTCCGATCGCGTGAAGGACATGACACGCAGGCTGGACGACTACCTGAAGGCCGTGAAGGCGCAGATGCCCGAGAAGAACACCGATCCGGAGGCGGGCAAGGGCGATCCGCACGACACGCCGCCGCTCGACGATGCCCGCGGCGGCGGCAAGGGCGGCGGTGGCAAGGGCGGCGGTGGCAAGGGCGGCGGTGGCAAGGGCGGCGGTGGCAAGGGCGGCAACGGAGGCGGCAATGCGAACTGAATCGACCTGGCTGGACAGGCTTGTCACCGCCGGACTCGTGCTGGGAGTCCTCGCCTCGACCGTGATGGCCCATCCACCGGGCGAGGGTCACGAAGGCCACTCCGCCGTGCCGGTGTGGCGAGATCTCACCCATGACCGCACGCTGGAGGGGTGGCTGCTGACCGCGGGCGAGGAATCGATCACCATCGACCTGCATCACGGCGGCACGGTCACCGTGCCGATGGCCGACCTGGATGAAGAGGGCCGCACCCGAGCGAGGGCTGCTCGGGAACGCAGTCATGCGGCCGCGGGCCTGAGCACCCCCGCCGCCATGATGGCCTCCGCGCTCTCCGCGGTCGGGGCCGGCGAGCCGTGGCAGGCGGAGAGCTTCAAGATGTTCGGCCCGTTCGTGAAGCCCCGATGGGACGACCAATGGCTCTTTGTGGAGTCCGACGGCCTGCCGCACGCACCCGTGGCATGCACCATGATGGTGGGCATCACCGCATGGCAGCAGCAGGTGCCGCTGCCGCAGGACTACTCCGGCGCCAACGCCTGGCAGGTGCCGCTGAAGCCGAAGCTGGCCCAGACCCCCGTGGACGGGCGCAAGGAACTTCGCAAGGGCGCCATCGCGCTCGCTGCCAACGGCATTCCCATCTTCAACGCGCTCAACAACCGCGGCGCCGACTCGAAAGCCATCGGTGAACTGGACGAATTCGGCGGGCACTGCGGTCGCGCCGACGACTACCACTATCACGCCGCCCCCCTGATGCTGCAGAAGGTGGTGGGTCGGAACCGCCCGATCGCCTTTGCGCTCGACGGCTTCCCCATCTTCGGTCTGTTCAGCGCCACGGCCAAGCCAGGAAGCGACCTGACGTGCCCACTGGGCTCCACGGAGGCGCTCGACCCGTGGAACGGCCACTTCTGCCAGGTGCCGCAGGGCCAGGGCCTGGACGGAGGCACACGGAGCTACCACTACCACGCGAGCGAGACCTACCCGTACATCAACGGCGGCATGCGGGGCGAGGTGAAGGTGGCGGAGGACGAGATCGTGCCGCAGGCGCACGCCCGGCCTGTGCGTCCGTGGCTCACGGCGCTGCGAGGCGCCCGGATCGTGGGATTCCGCGAGACCGGACCGAACGCCTGGAGCCTGACCTACACGCTGGATGGCCGCGAGGGGAAGGTGGAATACCAGGTCAAGGAAGGCGGCCGCGTGGACTTCGCCTTCGTCAGGCCTGACGGCACGCGAACCACGGAGAGCTACACGCCGCGCGAACGCGGAGCCGGCGGCAACCGAGCGAACCGCGAAGGCCGCGGTGGCGGACAGCGTCCCCCGCGGGACGACGCGGCTCCGCCTCGGGACGACGGCGATCGTCCCCCTCGTCGCGATCCGGATGACCGACCGCCGCGAGAGGACGCTCCGGCCGAGACGCTCAAGACGGACTTCCCCTTCGCGTGCACGGGACTGGACAAGGATGGATCGCTCCAGGCGAAGTACACCTGCGACGGCGAGAGCCTGTCGCCGCCCTTCGAGTGGAAGGACCTGCCCAAGGGCACTCGAAGCCTGGCGATGACCATGCACCACGTGGCCCCTGGCGACGACGAACATGTCTACATGGTGCGTTGGGACATCCCCGCCGACGCACCGGCTCTGAAGGCCGGCGACCGATCCGGCACCTGGGGCGTGAACACCGTGAACCGCCGCGCCGAGTACGCCCCGCCCTGCTCGCAGGGCCCGGGCACCAAGGTGTACGTGGCCACGCTGTACGCGCTGAAGGCGGCCCCGAAGATGGAGGCCACAGGCAAGGCCACCAAGGCTGAACTGCTGGCCGCCATCAAGGAGCTGACTCTGGGCACCTCGGCGGTGGAGCTCCAGTACGCGCGACAGGACCAGGGCGGCGGTCGGGAGGAACGCCCTCCGGGCCAGGGTGGTGGGCGCCGTGGCAACCGCGATGGCCAGGGCGGCGGCGGACAAGGCGGCCAGGCTCGCGACGGCGGTCGCCAAGGTGGGCAGGAAGGCGGGCAGTCCCGCGGTGGCGAACGTCCGGGCGGGCTGCTGCAGCAGATGACGGCCTTCCACACGGAAGTGCCCCCGCACGACTTCGACGTGCTGCTCGGCGCAGCCACCGATCGGAGCGTGGTGGCGAGCATCCAGGCTTGGAAGCCCGGGTCGTTCTCGATCGAGTACGGCAAGGCCTCGGGGGGTGCACGGTCGACCACCCCGGCGGTGCAGGTGGAGAGCGGCAAGGTGGCGGCCATCCAGATCACGGGCCTGGAGCCCGGCACCGAATACACCTACCGCGTGAAGCCTGCGGCAGGCGATCCGGACGCCATGCACCGCTTCCGCACACGCCCCGCGCCAGGCACGCCCTTCTGCTTCACCATCCAGGCGGACTCGCATCTGGACGCGAACATGGATCCGAGGATCTACGAGCGGTCGCTGGCCAACGCCCTTGAAGACCGTCCGGACTTTCACGTGGATCTGGGCGACACCTTCATGACCGACAAGCGCGGGCGTGAATTCGAGCGATCGGCGCCACAGTACGACGCCCAGCGCTGGTGGCTCAGCCGCCTCTGCGCGGATGCACCGCTCTTCATGGTGCTGGGCAACCATGACGGCGAAAAGGGAACCTCGGGCACGAATGCCGACGACATCGGTCCCTGGAGCTACCGCATGCGCACCGAGCGATTCCCGCCCCCGGTGCCGGGCCAGGGCGGCGTCACCGGCCGGACCGACATGCGGGAGGGACGGACCGCCAACTACTACGCCTTCGAGTGGGGTGACGCCCTGGTGGTGGTGCTGGATCCCTTCTCCTTCACCACGCAGCGGGGACGCGGGGGTCGAGGTGGAGGCGGTCGCGGCGGAGAAGGTGGTGGTGGCCGCGACCAAGGTCCCCTGCCCGCCGACGACTCGGGCTGGAGCTTCACGCTCGGCCGCGAGCAGTACGACTGGCTCGCCGACACGCTGGCCCGCTCCAAGGCGAAGCACAAGTTCGTGTTCACCCACCACCTGGTGGGCGGTGTGGGCGGCACCGAGGCCCGTGGCGGCGTGGAGAGCGCCCGCTTCTTCGAGTGGGGTGGCCGGAACGCCGACGGCAGCGAAGGCTTCAAGGAGCGACGCGCCGGATGGGCCATGCCGATCCACGAGCTCCTGGTTCAGCACGGCGTGAGCGCCGTGTTCCACGGGCATGACCACCTGTACGTGCATTCGGAGAAGGACGGCGTGACCTACCAGTGCGTGCCCCAGCCCGGCAATGCGCTGGGCGGCACGAGAAGCGCCGAGACCTACGGCTACGCCTCCGGGCAGGTGCTCGGCAGCCCAGGCCACGTGCGCGTGAAGGTGACGCCCACGAAGGCCACCGTGGACTTCGTGCGATCGTCGCTGGGCGAAGGCGGCGGCCGGCGCGCCGAACGCGAGGCCAACGGCACCGTGGTGGCCACCTACGACATTCCGGCCAAGGGAGGTCGCTGATGCGGCGTGTGGCCATGATCGCCCTGTCCGCCGCCACGCTGCTCGCCCTGGCGGCATGGCAGTCCGCGCCACCTGCCGACGGCGACAAGCCGCCGCCCCGCCGAGGCCAGGGGGGTGGCAAGCGCAAGCCTCCCCAGGACGGCGTGGTGAAGCCCTCCATGGACGACACCATGCAGGCGAACATGTACGCCGACAACTGGTTCACGCTGTACGTGAACGGCAAGCTGGTCGCCGTGGACTCGATCGACTTCCTGCCGCACAACGTGGTCGCGGTGGACCTGCTGCCGGAATACCCGATGACGATCGCGGTGCTTGCGAAGGACAACGCGGATCCGAAGACCGGCTGCGAGTACGGTCGTCAGATCGGTGATGGAGGCTTCATCCTGAAGTTCGGAGACGGCACCATGACCGACGCCACCTGGAAGGCGAAGTGCTTCTTCCACGGCCCGATCGACCGGGACACCGCGAATCCTCGCGTGCGGCAGGAGCCGCTGCCGGCCGACTGGTTCACGCCGGGCTTCGACGACTCGGCCTGGGCCGCGGCCACCGAGTACACCCAGGAGCGCATCGATCCCAAGCCGCCGTTCTTCGAGCACGACTTCAAGGGCGCGAAGTGGATCTGGACTTCCGACCTGGACCTGGACAACACCGTGGTCCTTCGGAAGAGGGTGGAGAAGCCCGGTTGGAAGCCCCGCTGGACCACGAAGCCCGATCTCGACACTCGCCCAGGGCTCGGCTGAGGCGAAGGCAAGCCAGGCGCCGCTAGGCTTGCCCGCGTGCGACGGATCGACGAAGCCGGTGACCTGGCCGACCTGCAGGCGTGCGTGCTCGTGCCCACCATGGGCGCGCTCCACGAGGGTCACGCCTCGCTGGTGCGGCGCGTGGCCGGTGCCGGCCGGCCCGTGGTGGTGACCGTCTTCGTGAACCCCACCCAGTTCGGCCCCGGAGAGGACTACGCGCGCTACCCGCGCACCCTGGAGAGCGACTTGAAGATCGCGGAGGAGGCGGGTGCTGCCGCGGTCTTCGTCCCCGATGCCGACGCGATCTATCCCAAGGGGCTCGAGGCGGCGAGGACCGAGGCCGCCGCGTGGCCCCTTCCGCCCACGGCCACGGAACCCGGGCTGGAGGACGCCGCTCGACCCGGCCACTTCGGTGGTGTCTGTCAGGTGGTGGCTCGCCTGTTCGATCTCTGCCGCCCCTCGCTGGCGTGCTTTGGCGAGAAGGACTTCCAGCAGCTCCGCGTGATCGAGCAGATGGTCGAACGCGCGGGCGGCCGCTGGGGCGACCTGCGGATCCAGCGCTGCCCCACCGTGCGCGAGCGAGACGGCCTGGCCATGAGCAGCCGCAACCGTTA
>CAIOTP010000214.1 GCA_903861235.1 uncultured bacterium
AAGAGCTACCTGTACCTGAACGGCACCACGATCGACTTCAAGGACGAGATCATGGGCCGTGGCTTCGTGTTCAACAACCCGAACGCCACCACCACCTGCGGCTGCGGCAGCAGCTTCAGCGCCTGACCCCTCGTTCATCATGGACTTCCAGCGGGCCGCTCCCTTGGGGCGGCCCGCCGGCTTTCCGGCTTCGGTTCAGGCGACCGTGCGGACCTCGAGCAGTTCCAGCGGATCGGCACTGGAGGCCACGGGTCGGCCGAACAGGTACCCCTGGTAGAAGCGGCATCCGTCCGCCCCCAGCAGGGACATCTGCGCGGTGGTCTCCACCCCTCGGCGATCACGCGCAGGCGCACCGCGTGGCACATGGCCAGGATGGCGCGGACGATGGCGGCGTCCTTCGGGTGGTCCATGATCCGCCTCACGTAGTTCTGGTCGATCTTCACCTCGCGGACCGGAAGTTCCTGCAGCAGGACGAAGGGCGAGCTGCCGGAGCCGAAATCGTCCAGCGAGAATTCGATGCCGTGGGCGATCAGGGCGTTCATGCGCTGCACCGTGGCGTGCATGTCCTGCACCACGGTGCGCTCCGTGATCTCCAGTCGAAGCTCGCTGCCGTGGGCGCCGGTTCGGGCCAGGATCTCGAGCACCCGCTCCACGAAGTCGGGACGCGTGAACTCGGGCGGGCTCAGGTTGACCGCGATCCGGAAGCCCTCGGGCACCCGACCGCGCCATTGCACCGCCTGCTCGCAGGCGTGCTGCAGCGTCCAGCAGCCGAGCGTGTGGATGAAGCCGGATTCCTCGGCCACGCGGATGAAGTCGCTGGGGGCGATCGGCCGCTGGTTCTGGTCGGTCCAGCGGAGCAGCGCCTCGGCGCCGACCAGCCGGCCGGCCTCGTCGACCTGGGCCTGGTAGTGAACCCGCAGGGAGCCGTCGGTGAAGGCGTGCCGCAGCCGTGCCTCGAGCGCCGACCGGGAGTCCACCTGCTCCTGCATGGCCGGCAGGAAGAGGCGCACGATGTTCTTGCCGTCCTGCTTGGCCTGGTACAGCGCCACATCGGCGGCCCGCAGCATGCCGTCGGCTCCGAGCTCGCCCGCGGTGCTCAGCACCACCCCGATGCTCACGCTGTGATGCACGGTGCCCACCGAAAGCTCGTAGGGCTGGTCCATGGCGTTGAGGACCTTGGCCGCCACGCGCTGGGCCGTGGCCTGCGCGCGGTGCGGATCCGTGCCCAGCTGCTCCAGCAGGACCACGAACTCGTCGCCTCCCAGCCGGGCCACCGTGTCGTAGGGCCGCACCAGCTCGCGCAGACGGACCGCCAGGCTCTTCAGGAGCTGGTCGCCTGCCGCGTGACCATGCGTGTCGTTGAGCCACTTGAACCGGTCGATGTCCAGCATGAGCAGCGCGGCCACCTGGCCGGTGCGAGCCCGGGCCAGCAGCGACTGCTGAAGGCGGTCGACCAGCAGGCGACGGTTGGGAAGATCGGTCAGCATGTCGTAGAACGCCAGCTGATGGATGTGGTCCTCGTAACGCTTGCGATCGGTCAGGTCGAAGATGGTGCCCGCCATGCGCACGGGGCGCCCGTCGCCGGAGCGCAGGATCGTGCCGCGCACCAGCACCGGAAGGCACGAGCCGTCGTCGCGGTCCAGCAGCACCTCGATCTCGATCGCCTTGTCCGCACCCACGAAGGCCCGCTGCAGCTGCTCCTCGAACCGCTCCCGATCCTCGGCGTGGACCCGATCGTGCCAGAAGCCCTTGCGAGTCACGGCCCCCGCACCGTGCGGACCCACCATCTCCATCCACCGCGAGGAGAGGAAGCAGGTGTCGCCGGCGATGTCCCAGTCCCACCAGCCGTCGTTGGTGCCGCGGAGCACCAGTTCCAGCTGTTCCTGGGACTCCCGCAGACTGGCCACCTGCTGTTCGATCACGCGACGATCCAGGGCGTTGTCGATGTGCGCCGCGCACTTCTCCGCCAGCACGGTCAGCATCTCCGCCGTCTCCTGTTCCAGGGGCACCGACATGCTGTCCACGCCCGCGGTGTTGGCCGCAAGCACCACGGCCGTGGCATGGCCGTCCCGACCCACGCAGCAGCATGCCAGCACCCGGTGCAGGTCCACCCCGGGCAGCAACTCCCGAAGGTCGCCTTCGAGCATGATCGCCTTGCCCGTCTGGGGCAGCCGTGCGGCGAGCGGGGTGCCCGCCCGGCTCCAGTCCGTCTCGGGGGGCGAGGCTCCGAACACCGCGAACGGCCGCCGGGAGAATCGGTCGACCGGAGGCAGGATCCAGACCGCACCAAGAGCCACATCCAGCACGTCCACGATCGCCTCGGCGAAGATCTCGCCCACCGGCCGCTGGTCCACGCGGTCGATCAGGTGGTTCGACAGCCGGTTCAACCGCATGAGCTGGGCCACCTGTCGATCCAGCCGCGCCTGGGTGGTGATCAGCGCCTGCTGGAGCAGGTTGTGGGCGGCCACCAGGGCCGAGGGGTCGTTGGGTCCGGGCCGCTCAGCCATGGCCCGGGTCGCGGCGATAGAGCGCCGCGAGGGCGGTGGTGTAGTTGTGGTACGCGTTGCGGCCGCCCAGCCGCGCGTACTCGCCGAATCCGTACATGCCCAGCCACGGGGGCACCACGCCGTCCTTGGCGAAGGGCTGCTGCATGCGGTGCACCAGCTCCTCCTTCATCACGCGGTTGAACAGTCGGCGCCCCCGCGCCAGACAGTCGGCCTGGAAGACCGCCACCGGCAGCCGTCCGGGCTGGCGCTCGGCCATGGCCTTCATCATGCGATCCATGTCGTTGAAGATCAGGTCCTCGTCGCGACGCGTGAGCCAGAGTCGGCAGCCTTCCTTGGCGTCGGTGGCGTAGATGATCTCGCCCTCGGGCGTGTGGTGCGTGACCACGCGAAGAATGTGGGCATTGCCGTACTCCTCGGCCAGAGCGGGCGGCAGGGCCTCGGCCAGCGCGCCGATGGGAATGGTGTCGCCCTCCATGGCGGTGGGGGGCAGGCCCATGCGCGACAGGAACGCGGGCCAGGCCGGCTTGCCGTCGATCTCCACGATTCGATTGCCACGTGCCTTGGTGATGGTCATGGGATCGCCCGCCGCCACGAATCCATGCGTGGCCTGCGTCTCCACCTCGAGCGAGGGATCCCAGATGCCCACCGCGAACGCGCCATGCTGGTAGCGCTGGCCGTCGATCGCCTGGAAGGTGGCCACGCCCTGCATCTGGTCCGACGAGGTGGCGCCGAAGATGACCACATCCGGTCCCAGCACCGACTCGATGCCGGCGATCAGGGCGTCGTTGGCGATGTCGATGCCCGAGGCCAGCAGGTACATCATGCGCACCGGTTTGGGCGCCTTGCGGAGCTGCTGCGCCAGCTCGGCGCCCTTCTGGAACGAGGTGGAGCCGAACAGGCCGTCCACGTGGGCCACGGTGAAGCCCTGACCGCCCACCGTCATCACCGCGATGTCGTGCATGGACTCGCCCGGGCCTTCGCGTCCCACCACGCCAGCGCAGGATGCGGCGAGCACCCGCGCGCCGGGTCGCTCGGCCTGAGCGACCTTCGAGAGCGCGACCAGATCGTGGCCGACCACGGCGTTGATCAGGATCAGGTCACACGGTCCCGCCGCGCCGCCGGCGCAAAGCTCCAGGGCCTCAAGGACGGCGCGCTGTGGATTGACGGCTCGGATGTTTGCAGATCGAAATTCAAGCATGTGGATCTTGCAACCTCCAATTCCGGGCCATGATCCAAGAAATTCAAGATCCAAGAATTCGGATTTATTCCGGACGGCCCCCCGGGGGAGCGATAGAAACCGGGCGGATGAAGCCTAAGACCAGTTTTGGCATGATCTTGCGATGTCAGTCCCGGACTCGTCGGACCCCGGACTGGGGGCGGCTTCACCCCGGAACCGGGTGCGGTTCCCTGCCAGGCCGGAGCCCGGGCCACCCGGGCATGGCCGAGACGAGCCCGCTCGGGGATCCTTTGCGCCATGACGCTTCGCCCCCAACCGTGGACGCTCCGCATCGCGCTGATCACCCTCTCCGCCTGCACCAGCGCTCCGCCGCTGCCCGCCGTGCCGCGCGATGCCGCCGGCAAGCCGGTGCCTCCCGTGGCCCGGCAGGAGGTGTTCGTGGTCAAGAGTCCGCATGGCGAACGGGTGGACGAGTACTACTGGATCCGCGACGACCACCCCAGGCAGAAGCGTGCCGAGGTCATGGATCTGCTGAGGGCGGAGCAGGCCTACACCGAGGCCATGCTCGAGCGTCTGCAGCCGCTTCAGGACACGCTGCTGAAGGAGATCCGCGGCCGCATCCAGGAGGACGACAGCACGCCGCCTCAGCACGACCGGGGCTGGTGGTACTGGATCACCTATCGAGCGGGTGAGGAGCATCCCGTCCGCATGCGCCGAGCCGGCGGGGTGTCAGGCCCCGAGAGGGGTGCCCCCGAACAGGTCCTGCTCGACGGCAACGAGCTGGCCCGGGGGCAGGACTACTTCCGCGTGAGCGCCGCGTCGGTCAGTCCTGACGGCAACCTTCTGGCGTGGACGCAGGACACGCAGGGTCGTCGTACCCACGAGCTGCTGGTGAAGGACCTTCGATCGGGCCAGGTGCTCGACCGCGTGCCCGGCACGCTGGAGCCGGTGGTGTGGGCCAACGACGGCCGGACGCTCTTCTACATCCGGCAGGATCCGCAGCTTCTGCAGAGCGGGCCCGTGTGCCGGCACGTGCTGGGCACGGCGGCGGACCGGGACGTGGTGGTCTTCGACGAGCCGGACAAGACGCTCACCGTGGGCATCGACGCCACGGCCTCCCGCCGCTTCCTCTCCATCCAGACCGAGGGCTACAACGAGAACGCCCTTCGCGTGGTGCCGTTGGACGATCCCGCCCAGGCGCCGCGACTTGTGCTGCCCATGGAGAAGGGGGTGCGCCACTACGCCGACCACCTGAAGGGGCACTGGGTGATCCGCACCAATCGCCATGCCCGCAACTTCCGGCTGGTCAAGGTGCCCGAGGCCGCTCTGGCCGACCCCGCGGCGTGGGTCGATCTCGTGCCGCATCGGACCGACGCCGCGATCGACGGCTTCGCGCTGCTCGAGGGCGGCATCGCGGTGGCGGAGCGGGCGCAGGCCAACCCCGGCGTGCGTGTCGTGCCCTGGAGCGGCGGCGCCGGTCGCGCGGTGCCGGTGCAGGAGACGGCGTCCAGCATGCGGCTGGGCGACAACCCCGATCCTGCGAATCCCTTCGTGCGGGTCGGCTTCACCAGCATGGTCACGCCCGCCACCGTGATCGACGTGGACCTGGCCAGCGGCGCCCAGACGATCCGCAAGGTGCAGCCGGTGATCGGCTACGACCGCACGAAGTACGAGACCGCCCGGGTCTGGGCCCCCAGCCGCGACGGCAAGCGGATCCCGGTCTCGGTCTGCTGGCGCAAGGACGCATGGAAGCGGGACGGCACGCGGCCCATGCTGATCGAAGCCTACGGCTCGTACGGCTACCCCAGTGACGCGGCCTTCGATCTGGCCGGCGTTTCGCTCATGGACCGCGGCTTTGCGCTGGCCACGGCGCATGTGCGAGGTGGCGCCGACCTGGGGCAGGACTGGTACGAGGACGGCCGGCTGCTGAACAAGCGGAACACCTTCAACGACTTCGTGGACGCCACCGACTTCCTGATCCGCGAGAAGTGGGCCGATCCGTCACGGGTCTTCGCCTCCGGCGGCTCGGCGGGCGGGTTGCTCATGGGCGCCGTGGCCAACATGGCGGGGGACCGCTACCGGGGCATGGGTGTGCACGTGCCCTTCGTGGACGCGCTCACCACCATGCTGGACGCGTCCATTCCCCTGACCACCAACGAATGGACGCAGTGGGGCAACCCGATCGAGTCGAAGGAGGCCTACGCGTACATCCTGTCCTACTCGCCCTACGACAACCTGCAGGCGAAGGCGTATCCGGCCATGCTGGTCACCACAGGCGTGTGGGATTCGCAGGTGGGCTACTTCGAGCCGACCAAGTACGTCTCGCGGCTGCGGCGACTGAAGACCGACTCCAACCCGCTGCTGCTTCACGTGAACATGGCGGCGGGGCACGGCGGCAGGAGCGGCCGCTTCGAGCGGCTGGCGCAGGTGGCGCGCGAGCAGGCGTTCTTCCTGGACCTGGCCGGGATCCGCGACTGATCAGGCTGCGGGGCCGCCGGTGAACTGCCCGCGTGCCCTGCGAAGGGTGGCCACGGTGTCCAGGAAGGCGTCGGCCTCCACCGGCTTGCCCACGAGCCAGCCCTGGGCCGCGTCGCACCCCTG
The DNA here is from genome assembly GCA_903861235.1 of uncultured bacterium. Lineage (GTDB taxonomy): Bacteria > Planctomycetota > Phycisphaerae > Phycisphaerales > SM1A02 > SYAC01. The sequence goes on from CAIOTP010000214.1 coordinate 6,286, forward strand.
TTCCTTCAGCCAGGACCACTGGGCCGCGTGCTCCACGCCCATGGCGACGGCTCGCCAGCCCAGGCGATGGGCCAGCTTCAGCACGGTGTCCACCGCCAGCCGGTCGTCCGTGGTGCCGGGCAGCGGGCGGATGAAGGAGCGGTCGATCTTGATCTCGTCCAGCGGCTGGCCGCGGAGCAGGGCCAGCGTGGACAGGCCGGCGCCGAAGTCGTCCACGCACACGCCCACGCCCAGCGTCCGCAGCGTCTCGAGCGTGGAGCGGAGTTCGTGCGGATCGTGCAGGAGCGCGCTCTCGGGAAGATCGATCGCCAGCTGCTCGCCGGACAGGCCGCTCTCGGAGAGGGAGCGGCGCACCAGCTCGACCAGGCGGCCCTGACGCAGCTGGCCCGGCGAGGCGTTCACGCTCACGCGAAGCCGGAGTCCCTGCGCCTGCCAGGCGGCCGCGTGTCGGCAGGCCTCGCGCATGCTCCAGGCGCCGATCTCGTCGATGAGGCCGTTCTCCTCGGCCACGGCCACGAAGCGGGCCGGCGGCACCGTCACGCCGTCGGCGGGGGTCCAGCGGATGAACGCCTCGGCACCGAACGGGTCGCCTCGATCCATGCGCACGACCGGCTGGAACACCAGGCGGAACTCCGCCTGCTCCACCGCGCGACGGATGGCCGAGGCCAGCTGCAGATCGTCGAGCACGCGTGCGCCCATGTCGTCGCTCCAGTGCAGGGGAGCCGCGGCGCCGGCTTCTCGGGCTGCGCGAGCGGTCACCTCGGCCCGCTGCAGCAGGGTGGGGGCGTCTTCGCCCCGGGACTCCGCCAGTCCCGCATGCAGGCGGAGTCGAAGCTCGCGTCCAGCCACGGCCAGCGGCGAGGCGGCGCGCTGCACCATGGCCCGGGCCAGCTCCTCCAGCGGCGGGCCTCCCGTGTCCACCGCCACCGCGGCACCGTCGTCCATCATGACCAGTTCGCAGCCACGTGGCAGCAGGGGAGCCAGCCGCTGGCGGAACTCCCCCCGCAAGCGGCGGGCCTGTTCGCCACCGAGGGCCGCGGCCAGGGCATCCATGCGTTCGATCCGGAGCACGATCACGCCCAGGAGCCGGCCCTGGGACAGCAGGGCCTCGACCACGCCCTCCGCGCCGTGGCGCCGGGCGTCGGCACCACCCAGCTCCATGAGCTGACGCCTTCGGGCAAGCCGGCAGTTCACGGCCTCGAGCACCTCCGGCGGAGACGCTCCCATGCCCAGTGCCTGATCCACCCCCGCGCGCAGCAGATCCACATGCCGATCGCGATGCGCCACGGAGACCAGCATGCAGCCATGGAGCATGCGGTCGCCGCGCACGGCTCGTGTGGAAGCCAACGCGTCACAGGCCGGGCTGTCCACCAGCACCATGGCCTCGGGCAGGGAACCGTGGGCCAGATGTGTGGCGTCCCGCAGGTCCGAAGTGACGGTGATCTCCAGGCTGGCGGCGGCCAGTTCCTGGGCGATGCCGTCGCGACGCTCGCCCGGATCGCCCATGAGCAGAACTCGGCCGTGCATGACGGCGATCGTACCTGCGGAGCGGCGGCGCACCGGGGCGAGCGAAGTCGGGAATGTGGCGGAAAAAGGGCAGCATGCGTCCGGGTCCGCGTGGAGGCGTGGCCACCATGCGGGCATGAGCGTCCGAGTGCACGGTTTCGCGTTGCGCGGCATCGATGCGGTGCCCTGCGAGGTGGAGGTGGATCTGAGCGGCCAGGGTCTGCCGCGCACCACGCTGGTGGGGCTGCCGGACATCGCCGTGCGCGAGGCGATCGACCGGGTGCAGACGGCGGTGGCGAACGCGGGTTTCGACTGGCCCGGGGGGCGGGTGACCATCAACCTGGCCCCCGCGGACCTTCGGAAGGAGGGTCCGGCCTTCGACCTGCCCATGGCCATCTCCGTTCTGGCCGCCGGCGGTGCGTTGAAGCGTTCCGGGGCGGAGCCGGGCGGGCTCGCTCGTTGGCTCATGGCCGGGGAGCTCGCCCTCGATGGCCGGGTCCGGCCCGTCAGGGGTGCCATCTGCCTGGCCATCCTCGCCCGTCAGGCGGGCTTCGAGCGGGTGCTGGTGGCTCGCGAGAATCTGGCGGAGGCTTCGGCGGTCCAAGGGGTGCAGGCGGTGGGGGTGGATTCGTTGCCGCAGGCCATCGAGGTGGTCTCCGGCCTGCATCCAGGCATCCGTGGTTCGCCCGCCCCGCCGGAATCGGCGGCTTCCGCTCCGGAAGTCGACTTCAGCCGCATCAAGGGACAGCACGCAGCTCGCCGAGCGCTCTGCATCGCCGCGGCGGGCATGCACAACCTGCTCATGATCGGCCCTGCCGGCAGCGGCAAGACGCTCATGGCCCGCGCCCTGCCCGGGCTGCTGCCCCCGATGGGGCTGCAGGAACGCATGGAGGCCACCCGGATCCATTCGTGCGCGGGATCTCTGCCGCCCGGCGGCGGGCTCATGCAGGCACGGCCCGTGCGCTGTCCGCACCACACCGCCAGCGCCTCCGCCATGGTGGGTGGAGGCAGCGTGCCGCGACCGGGCGAGGTCAGCCTGGCGCACGGTGGCGTGCTCTTCCTCGACGAGGTGGCCGAGTTCCCCCGAAGCGTGCTCGAGGCCCTGCGCGAGCCGCTGGAGGACGGTTTCGTCACCGTGAGCCGCGCGCGAGCCTCCGTGCGGTTCCCGGCTCGAGCACTGCTGGTGGCCGCCATGAATCCCACGGCGCGGGGGGACCTTCGTGCGGGCGGGGCCGCTGCCATGGATCGCTACCTGGAGCGGCTCAGCGGACCGGTGATCGACCGCATCGACCTGCATGTGGAGGTGGCCGCGGTCCCGTTCGACGCCCTGGTGGCTCGCAGGCCCGCCGAGAGCACCGCCGACATGCGGGCCCGGGTGGTGGCGGCCCGAGAGCGGGCGGCTCTTCGGCAAGGCCAGGTGCCCAACGCGGCGCTTTCGGGAGAGGCCCTCGATGCCGCCTCGCCGCTGCAGGGACCCGCCCAGGACCTGCTTCGACAGGCCATGGCGGAGCTGGGCCTGAGTGCACGGGCGTTCGACAAGGTGCGGCGCGTGGCACGCACGGTGGCGGATCTCGGGGACGGCGCGCAGGTCCAGCCCGAACATGTGGCCGAGGCGATCGGCTACCGTCTGCTCGACCGCTTCAGGAACGCCTGCGGATCGCTGGCCGCCGCGGGGCGGTGAGTCACTCCAGCCCGGGGGCGAAGCCGCGGCGCATGGTGTTCTCGCAGATCGCCCGCGGCACGGTGAAGTGCTGCAGGTAGTCCGCGCCGCCCGCCTTGCTGCCCAGTCCGCTCATGCCGAAGCCGCCGAAGGGCTGCCGCCCCACGAGCGCGCCGGTGATGCCGCGGTTGATGTACAGGTTGCCCACGCGGTACTCGCGCTTGGCGCGCTCCAGGTGGGCCGGCTTGCGGCTGAAGATGCCGCCGGTCAGCTTGTACTGCGTGGCGTTGGCCATGGCGAGCGCCTCGTCGAAGTCGCGCGCCTTCATCACGGCGAGCACCGGGCCGAAGATCTCCTCGTGGGCCAGACGGTGCTCGGGGCGGATGCCGCTGACGATGGCGGGACCCACGAAGGGCTTGCCCACCTTCGCCTCCAGGCCTTCGGGCACCGGCAGCTGCAGCTCCAGCTTGCCTTCCTTGGCGCCGATCTCCACGTATTCGCGGATCTTGCGGGCGGCGTCGGCGTCGATCACCGGCCCGATGTCCGAGATCGG